>RFJF01000325.1 GCA_003695455.1 Chloroflexota bacterium | reverse complement strand
TCGCCAGCAGTAGGAGATATTGACGGCGACGGCGATTTGGAGATAGTGTTTGAGGGCGAAGACCGCCGCATCCACGCTTACCATCACACCGGCGTGGTGGTGACAGGTTGGCCGTTTTACCGCTACAGCGAAGACGGCGATCCGATTTTGCGAGGCGGTCTCTCCTCGCCCGCCCTGGCCGACATAGACGGCGACAACCTGCCGGAAATCATCGTTGGTGGCAACAGCCCCAAATGGGGCGGTGAAGGCACCGTGCCAGACTACACGTATGCGGCGGTGTGGGCCTTCAATGGCGACAGCACTGTGGTTGATGGCTGGCCCCAGTACGTCCACCAATGGGTCGATTCCTCGCCAGCAGTAGGAGATATTGACGGCGACGGCGATTTGGAAATTGTGGTCGGCACAGGTCGGAAGGGCATCAGCGGTGACGGCGGCCACTACGTTTTTGCCTGGCACGCCGACGGTACACCCGTGAGCGGCTGGCCTCAGCCCACCAGCGGCGAAGTTCCGGCCTCGCCCGCCCTGGCCGATTTGGATGAGGACGGCATTCTGGATGTAATTGTTGGGTGCGGGCAGGAGACATCAAATCTGGATTGCACCTACCTTTATGCCTGGAAAGGAACCGGCACCAGTCTTCCCGGCTTCCCGATGCAGCCGTACAGTGCCCAATCGTGGGACCACAGCCCTCGCTCACAACCGTACTCCCCCGTGGTGGCTGATATCGACGGCGACGGGCATCAAGAAATTTTGCAGGTGATGAGCAACTCCACCGGCGTATCTGTCATTGAGCACAACGGCGTGCGTAGTAGCGATTATTCACGTATACAGGATGCCTACACCCCCGTGTCGCCGCCGATGGTGGCCGATGTGGACAACGACGGCTTGCTGGAAACCGTGCTCGCCAGCCAGGTTGGCGGTCAGGCCGGGCTGTACATCTGGGATGAAGCAGGAGCCGCCGGCCCCCAACCCTGGCCGATGTTCCACCAGAACAATCGCCGCGATGGGAAATTCCCCAATCCGCCCCACCTCAGCTTCCCCACCGAAATCATCTTCATGCACCAGTTCGGCTCTGGCAACATGGACACCCGGCGAGTGTGGATTGAAAATACCGGAGAACACTCCTTCGACTGGACAATTAGCAACACCAACGCCAACCTGCAACTCAGCCTGACCAGCGGCACCACCGTGACTCGCACCGAAATCCTGCTTACGCTTGATGCCTCTGGTTACAGCACGCCCGACGTGTGGTACACACTCAACGATTTGGTGGTGAACGCTACCGCCAACGGGGAGCCAGTGCAGGGTAGCCCCGTTACAGCCACGGTGCGAGCCTACGTGGGTACGTTGCAACACGTGTACATTCCATTGGTGATGAAGTAGCAAGTCAACATGGTCCAAAAGCAAATTGGGATCAACCTGTGCCACCTAACCCAAATGAGCCTCTTTGGGCCTACCAATGGTACTGCGCTGATGTTCCCATCGCTGGACAAACCGGCCCCAATGCTGAACCGGCAAACACTAAAGAGACCAGATATGAGCGAACAATGGTTTGAAATTACAAGCCCTAATATCACCGTCCAAGATATTGAAAACAAAATAAGCCGCAAACTGGCCGCCCC
The DNA here is from genome assembly GCA_003695455.1 of Chloroflexota bacterium. GTDB lineage: Bacteria > Chloroflexota > Anaerolineae > 4572-78 > J111 > J095. The sequence goes on along the minus strand of RFJF01000325.1, from coordinate 6,898 downwards.
CAATCGGCCGCCGGCCTTAGTGAACGGGCAAAGCCCGGAAACTATTGCCGCATCGCTGTGGGCTGAAATGATTGGCCCGGCCCCTGCTGATGCTGTGGAATCTCAAGTCTGGCCTCTCCACCTGCGCGATTGCGATGTTGTCCCCCGCAGTTATGTAATTGACTGGCAAATACCCATTCTTGGCCCTCTCAATGCGCTTGTGCGGCGCATCATCAATGCCGAACTGCGCCGCTATTTGTTGCCGGCTCTGGAAAAACAATCGTATCTGAACCGCCAGCTTTTACGGGCGCTTGCCGATTTGCGTGAGGAGAACAACCGCTTGCGTCAGGAGATTGAACGCCTCCAAAACGGGCAGAAATAACTGCTTATGACCCTTCGGATTGACCAGTTTCACACCAACGTTTCCCCGGGAAGCTCCATTACCAACCAGATATTGAACCTGCAAGATATGCTGAGGGGCATGGGCTACCACAGCCGGATCGTTTGCGAGCAGATGCCGGACCGCTTTCCAGAGCGGATTGAATCGATGGCTGCCTACACCCGGCGCGCTTCTGCGGCAGATGTTTTGCTGTTGCATTTTTCGCTAAACTACTCTCAGACTGTAATGGATTGGTTGAAGGCTTTGCCCTGCCGGAAGGTGCTCATTTATCACAACATTACCCCCCACGCCTGGTTTGCCGGAATCAACAATGTTTATTGGGAGGCCGCTCGAACAGGCCGCGCCCAGTTGAGCCAGCTGCGTCCTCTTGTGCAAGCCGGGTGGGGCGATTCAGCCTATAACTGCCGCGAACTGCAAGCAAACAATTGGGAGCAAACGGGTGTACTGCCCATCATTTTTAACCCGGCTCGCGTTAAAGGCCGGGCGGAGCGCAAAATCTTAAAACGCTGGCAAAAAGGGGTTAATATTTTATTTGTAGGCCGGATATCACCCAACAAACGCCTTGAAGACGTAATCCTGAGCTTTTATTACTTCAAGCAGTTTGTAAACGCTGAAGCGCGCCTGTTTCTAATGGGCGCGGCCGGGGGAATGGAGCGCTATCTCAACTATTTGCAGACACTGGTTCAACGGCTGGCCCTGCGCGATGTCTTTTTCACCGGCCACACCCTGCCCAAAGACTGGCGGGCCTATTACCAGATAGCCGATATTTACCTGAGCATGAGCGAGCACGAAGGCTTCGGCATCCCCCTGCTGGAAAGCATGTATTTTGAAGTGCCCATTATTGCCTACAAGGCCGCCGCCATCCCTGAAACGTTGGGCGGAAGCGGAATTTTGATTAGCAAAAAAAACTTTGCCGCAATCGCTGAACTGATGGGTCTGGTTGTTGAAGACCACGCTCTGCGGGCGGAGATAATTGCCGGTCAAAACAGGCGATTGCAAGACTTTATGCCCTCTGCGGTTAAACCGCGTCTGGAAGGGCTTTTAAACCAGCTTGATTTATAAAGGCAATCCGGCTATGGAAAGGCTAATAAACGACATTAAGTATACCCTCCTTGACCTGCTTGACTATGTTGCGGGCCGCCGGGAGCCACTCATCCCCCCCCGGCGTTTGATGTTTGATGGACCCAAAGACCCGGCCATCTTCAAAGCCAACGGGCAGGAGTTCCTTAAATACTACATTGAGCTGTGCCACCTGAAGCCCTCAGAAAAAATACTCGATGTAGGCTCCGGCATTGGCCGCAAAACCATTCCTTTAATTGACTATTTGAACGAACAGGGACGGTACGAGGGCTTTGATATAAACAAAGTGGGCGTTCAGTGGTGCCGGGAAAAAATCTCGGCCAACCATCCCAACTTTCACTTTCAGTGGGCCGATGTGTACAATCAGCGTTACAATCCGGAAGGGACCTACCCCGCCGCCGAATACAAATTTCCCTTTGACGATGAAAGCTTTGATTTTGTGGTGTTAGGCTCGGTTTTTACCCACTTTGTGCCGCCAGACCTGGAGAATTATTTGCGCGAAGTAGCCCGCGTGCTCAAAAGCGGTGTGGGGCGATGCTTGATTTCCTATTTTCTGCGCAATGAGGAATCGGCGGCATTGGTTGAGGCCGGAAAAAGCGTTTTGGATATTAAGCACGATATGGGCGGCTACTGGACCAGCAACCCCGCCCTGCCGGAAGACGCCATCGCCCACGATGAAGCCACGATTCTACGGCTGTACGATTCGGTGGGATTGTCCATTACGCCGTCCATTCACTATGGTTCGTGGTGTGGCCGGAGCAATTATTTGAGCTTTCAGGATTTGATTGTGGCTTATAAAAAATAAGGTCTGAAACCATAACCCTTATCCCCTCTTCCCGGCCGCCGCCTCATAAATCCCCCTGACCTTGTGGCTAACAACTTCCCAGGTGTAGTTTTGCAGAACCTTGTTCCGGCCGGCCTGGCCCATTTTTTTTCTCTGTTCCGGCTTGGCCAGCAAGTCTGAAATGGCTTGGGCCAGGCTGTGTGGATTATCATATTCAAACAGCAGACCGTCTTCCCCCTCATCAATTAGCGATTCGACCGCCCCCACCCTGGCTCCAATGACCGGCTTGCCGTGCCACCACGCCTCGGCAAAGACAATACCAAATGATTCCTCGGTGGAGGGCAGTACCAGTACATCGCACGCCGAAAGCAAGCCGTGTTTTTCCGCTTCCGGCACATCATTTTGAACCACAACCCGCGCATCGCCAAATTGCCGTAAAACCGGCGTGGATTCATCAGCGGCCCCGGCCAAAACCAACTTCGCCTCCGGAAATTTCTGCCACACGGCGGGCATAGCCTCCAGCAGAAGCTCAAACCGTTTGCGCCGGTTCTGCCGTCCCAGGGCCAGAATCAGCGGCGCGTCCGGCGAAAGGCCCAGCCCGGTCCGCATTGTTTCCGGCAGCGGCGCGTCGTCCGGCGGGGGAGTCACCCCGCCACCGATGATGGCGATGCGTTCAGCGGGGAGGCCGCGCCCGGTCAGAAATTCCTTCTCGAATGGAGTGAGGGCGATGTACGCCTGCGCCCGGCGAATGGCCCGAAAAATCATAGGGCGGTCGTAATTCCAGCCGCCGGCGGGGTGGAGCGCGCCCGTAAACACCAGCGGAATACCCGCCTGCCGCGCGCCGGATTGGGTTACAAACATATGCCACAGCGGAAAGGCCATCGCCATAACCACATCCGCGCCGCTGTGAGCCACGGCTTGAGCCAGCCCCGGCACAATCGGTCCCTGATGCAGGGCGCGCAGAATGTCCCACCCCGGCAGGTGCAGCCTGTCGGCCAGAGCCGAGGCGGCTTTGCGGGCCAGGGCAAAGCGGGTATCAATGGCGAAGCGGCGCACCGTCACCCCGTTGATGACTTCCGTACCGGGCGGCAGAAAGTTGCCGCCGCGCCCGGCAAAGGGCGCCGTATCGAGGGCGTTGGTGGTGAAGACGGTCACATCATCTCCAAACTGGGCCACCAGTTGCTCCGACAGCTTTTTGACGAACCACTGCGAGCCGCCAATAGACGGCGCGTAGTTGTGAACCACGTGCAGGATTTTCATTGGCTGTTGCGGCACAGGAAGTAGCTGGAGCCCCGGTCGAGCAGGCGGGGGTTGCCGGTCAGGGTGTTGCGGGCTTCCTGCTCAATATGCCAGCCACTCTCGATGAGCCATTTTCTGAGCGCGGCGTGGGTAAACCGGCTGCCGTGTTTCCAGCCGGGGGCGGGGGTTACAAAAAAATTCTCATCTTCAGTGGTGAGGGTGACGACACTTTGCACAATCAGAAATTTGCTATTTGTTCGACCCAGATTCCGTAAAAATTGTTGCGGGTTCTCCAGATGATACAGGCCGCCGGTGCAAAAAATCAGATCAAAAGCCGGAGCTTGTTGAACAAAATTCAGCACGTCTTCTCTTTTGAATTCCACGCCGTGGTTCAGACCCAGCGCGTCAACTGCAAATTGCGCTCGTTCAAGGTGGCGGGCATCCAGGTCAATGCTGGTAACGTGCGCATCGGGCGAACGTTTTTTCATCCAACAGGTGTAGTAACCGTCGGCGCAAAACAAATCCAAACACCGTGGCTCCGACCCGATTTTCGACAGGGTATTGGTCAGCATCGGCACCAAAATAGCTTCTTTGTGGCGCTGGTTGACCCAATGTGAATCCGGGTTCTTTCTGAAGAGTCTCCGCAATGAGAGAACATCTCGCTTCTCGACGTAGTTGCCCAAACCGCGCTGTCGCAAACCTTGAGCCAACAGATTCAGGTTTTGAAACAGATTTTGCAGCGGAGAACGGCTGGATTCAACGGTGCGGGTGGCTAACCCCAACGCCGAAAAATCATGGTACCACGGTTGCAAATCGCGGATTTTCTGCTCGATGGTAACATCCATGGTTCATCCTGTCATTGCTCTATAGTTTGATACAATTGGCCGTAGGCTGAAACCATCGCCTCCTGCGAAAAATCACGTGCGCCAATGGCTTGAGCCCTGGTCTGAATTTGCGCGTAGTTGGCAGTCAACATTTCAACGGCTGTCAGAACTCCTTCCGTACTCACCGATTCCACCACCAACCCGCACCCTCTTTGCGTCACGTAATCGGCCATCGGAATTTGGGGGCTGACCAGCACGGGACGACCCGCCGCCAACGATTCTAATAACGAACGTGGGTACGGTTTGATGATGCGGGCATCGGTAGAAAGCGCCACCGCAGCATGCACCGTGGCGAGGACGCTGTTTACATCAACCCTCTTGTTAATGATGGTCACTTGCCGTTCAAGGCCGAGTGTGCGCACTCGCTTCATCATTTCATTCCATAACACCCCGCGCCACAAAAAAACCAGATGCAGGTTGGCATTTTGCCGGGCTGCCTCCAGGAGGATGTTGACTCCCTTGCTGGCGAACTGCGCCTCTGTCCACGGGGCCGAGCCGGCCAGCAGACGCATCGGTTCCAACGGCGGGGGAGGGGAGGGGACAAAGCGCATCGTGTTGATGCCGGGCCGCACCAGTGACACGTTTTGCAGGCCCAGATTGCGTAACGTTTGCCAACTACGTTCATCCATCACAACCACCATTGCCAGTTTGGAGAAGAAATTGGGGCTTGGTGCGTCAATGATACCGCCGGTCAGGGTGTAGAGGGTGGGTCTTCGCAGAATTTTTAAAATGGGAAAGGGGAACGGGTCCGGATTGAAAATATGATGCAGGGTGTGCGATGTTTCCAGCGCACGCAGGCGGGGCGCCATTTGCCAGCCGAAGGCTAGTCTCGGCAGAGGAAGCGGCAGACGGCGATTGGGGTTGAGGTACACCAGCTCGCCGCCGAAGCGGGCTTGCAGGGCGGCCACTTCCTGAGACACCGCCTCGGTGCCGGACAGGGGAGGCGGCAGAATGGTCAGGTGATACAATGGCCGAGTCATGGCGTCTCCAAAAAGTAGCCGTTTCGATTGCCGGTCACACCGCGCAAACCGTCGCGCAGGCCGAGCCACACTGCGCGGGCGGTATCGTGTTGGCCGGTTGCAGCCATTTTTAAGCTCAACAGCAAACTGTAGCCGCTCCAAAAGACAAACAGGTCGGCCCGACGGGGGAAGTGTTTTCGCAAAAACAGGAACCGGTTGCGCGAGATGTAGTACGGGTGCAGGATGCGACGCCTCCTTGCCGAGCGGCTGATGGTGTGGCCGGCTCGCACACGGGGGTTGATGAGGCTTTTCCAACCCGCCCGTCCTGCCCGATGGCACAGGTCGGCCATTTCCATACCGAAAAAGTAACGTTCATCCAGCAAGCCAATCTGCTGGAACACGATGGCGGCGGTCAGCAACACCGTGCCGGGTACGTAATCAACGGCGAAGGGCACGTCACTGGGCAGACGACCGGACGCGTGCGAGCGCAAATGCATGACCGGGTTCTGCCCCCCTGCCGAAAGGATGCGACTGGGTTGGTCGGCGTCAACCAGTAGCGGTCCCACAAATCCGGCAGAAGGGCTGGCGCGCAGGGTGTCCAGCAAGGTTTGTACATCGGCTTCGGCTATATAAGCGTCATTGTTCAATAGCAGAATGGGCACATCATCGCCTGTTTTGAGGATTTCGGTCAGAGCGCGGTTGTTGCCGCCAGCAAAACCGAGGTTCTTTTTGCTTGGAATGAGCATTACGCCCGGAAATGCCTGGGTAAGACGCGCTATGCTATCGTCACCGGAAGCATTATCTACTACCCAAATCTTCGGACGCAGGGTTTGCCAGCCGGCAAGGGTTTGCAGACAACGGAGGGTATCATCGGCGGCGTTCCAGTTGAGAATGATGATTGACAAATCCATAGGCGATTTCTGGCGGGCATGGTTTGCTCAATACGCCATTTTAGCATAATATCAGGGTGGCAGCAAAACAAATTTGCCCCTCAAGGGAGTTCTGTGCCGGAAACCAGCGTCATCATCACCAATTGGAACGGAAGACAATGGCTGCCCACCTGCCTGGAAGCCCTGACCCGGCAATCGTACCGTGATTTTGAGATTGTTTTTGTGGATGACGGCTCACTGGACGGTTCGGCGGCGTGGGTGGCTATGCATTATCCACAGGTGCGGCTCATTGAGCAGCGACCGCACGTTGGGTTTGCTACAGCCAACAACATTGGCATCCGGGCGGCGCGAGGACGGTACATCGTCACCCTCAACAACGATACCTGCCCCAATATGCATTTTTTACGGGAGATGGTAGCCGGTTTAATCGAGCCCGATGTGGGCATGGTAGCTGCGCAGATGCGTTTGTGGGATGTGCCGGATGTGCTGGATTCAACGGGCATTGTGGTTGATTGGGCGGGTTTTGGGTGGAACCGGGCCTGGGGACAGCCGGTTTCGGCGTGGTGTGAGCCGGGCGAGGTATTTGGTCCGTGCGCAGGAGCGGCCCTGTATCGGCGGGTTATGCTGGATGAAATTGGCTTGTTCGATGAGGATTTTTACGCCTATTATGAAGATGTTGATCT
>RFJF01000324.1 GCA_003695455.1 Chloroflexota bacterium | reverse complement strand
GGGCAAACGCAGGCCGTAACGCAGTTCCAGTTCGGCGCGCATTTCCGGCAGCGTGTGTTGGCCGTCGCACAGGGCGGCCAGCGGGCCAAGCTGTTGGGGCAACACAATGGCGGCATCGGTGAGTTGCAACTGGTCCTGAATAAGAAAGACGGGTTCTCCCTGGTGCGTGGTTCGCTGAACGTTGACGTTGCGGAGTTTGGGCTTGTGAAGAAGTTTGTCCATTGCGCGCGTGGCTCCTTCAATTTCAGACATCGGTTGGACAATTTGGTGTGAAACTTTAAAAATGATGGGGTATTATAACCGGTTGGCGCGACCACGCCAAACAGGTGCGCTTTAAAAAACGCCGGCCTGCCGCGTGTAGCAAACCCGGCAGGCCGGCCTGTTCAGAGGAGGAAGTTGTAAAGCGAGTGCGTTAATCCTGATGCCAGGTTTTTACAACCAGGCGGAAGATGTCGGATTCGGTGATGATACCGCAGATGTTATCGTTTTCATCAACAACTGGCAGCCCGCTGACCTTCTTTTCGAGCATCAATTTGGCAGCTTCTTCAATAGTGGTATCCGGGTGAACGGTGATGGGGTCTTTGGTCATAATGTCTTTGATGCGCAGGCGAGAGAGGATGTAGTTCAACTCCCAAATGCTCAGCGAGGTGGCAGCAGACGGTTCTGCGCCGCGAATATCGCCGCGGGTGACAATGCCCACCAGCTTTTTGCTTTCAACAATCGGCAGCCGCCGAATATTGTATTCAGTCATCAGCCGGTGGGCCTCGGTGAGTGTGGTGTACGGGGTGATGGTTACAACTTTACTGGCCATCCAGTCTTTAACCAACGCTTGATTTGGCATAATTTTACTCCTTGCAAGGGTTCGGTGAATTTTAAGTGTGAAGCGCCGGATGGGCCAGGGTTTTCTCTGCTGGCGCGAATACCCCGCCCACCGCCGCCTTGTTTCACGATTGTAATGCCATTTACCGCGAAACGCCAACCGGGGTCAAATTCCCAGGTAGGCTGCCCGTACGTGTTCGTTTTGGGCCAACTCTCTGGATGGGCCTTCGAGTTCAACCTTGCCGTCGGCCAGCACGTAGGCGTAATCGCTCACGGCCAGGGCCATTTGCACATTTTGCTCAACCAGCAGCATCGTCAGGCCATCATCTTTGAGGCGTTTGAGAATTTCAAACAAATCCAGCACCAAAAACGGCGCCAGCCCCAGAGAAAGTTCATCAATCATGAGAATATCGGGCTGGGCCATCAGGCCGCGGGCTACCGCCAGCATTTGCTGTTCGCCGCCAGACATAGTGCCCGATTTTTGGTCGAGCCGTTCTTTGAGCCGGGGAAACATCTCGTAGACGCGGTCAAGGTTGGCGGCAAAATTTTCTTTGGCCCGTTTGGTAAAGGCCCCCATCTCAAGGTTTTCGTACACGGTCATTTCGGTAAAAAGCTGGCGGCCTTCTGGTACCAGAATCAAACCATGAGCCGCTTTGGCATGTGCAGACATGCGGGTCACGTCCTGACCGTGAAAAGACACCGTGCCTTTTGTCGGTTTGAGCAGCCCCATAATGGTACGCATCAGCGTGGTTTTGCCCACGCCGTTTGCGCCAACCAACGATGTCAGTTTACCTTTTTCAAGTTTAACGGATGTATCCCACAGAATTTGAACTTCGCCGTAGCCGGATGAAACATTGTTTACTTCAAGTACTGTTGTCATGGTGCTCGCCTCCTACTCGCCGCTCATGAGTTTTTCTGCCAACTTGGGGTCACCCAGGTACGCTTCAATGACTTTTTCGTCGTTGGCAATTTCGTCCGGCGTGCCTTCGGCAATGAGCCTGCCGTAATCCAGCACAATCACGCGGTCAGACACATTCATCAGGGCGTGCATCACGTGTTCAATAATGAGGATGGTAATGCCCTGCTCTCTGATTTTCAGGACCACTTCTACCATTTCGGCAATTTCTGTGGGATTGAGGCCGGCCAGCACTTCATCAAGCAACAACAAATGAGGCCGGGCCGCCAGCGAGCGGGCCATTTCGAGCCGTTTTTTCTGGCCCACGTTCAGGCTTTTTGCCAGTTGGTTTGCACGCGAATCCAGGTTGACAAAGTTCAGCACTTCGTGGGCAATTTCTTCGGCGTCGTGCAGCGAACGGTTTTCATGGCCGTAACATGCGCCGGCCATTACGTTTTCAAGTACGGTCAGTTCCTGCAACGGGCGCACAATCTGGTGGGTGCGGGCCAGGCCCAGTTTCACCACATCGTACGGCTGCCAGCCGCTTACGTCTGTGCCCCGGAAAATTACTTTGCCTTCAGTGGGGGCGTACACACCATTGATAACGTTGAACAGGGTAGTTTTGCCGGCGCCGTTGGGGCCAATCAGCCCCAAAATCTGACCTTTGGGCAAATCAAAGGTGACTTCGGCCACCGCCAGCAGGCCGCCAAACCGTTTAGACACATTCTGGACCTGTAAAATGGTTTCGTTGTTCTGTGTCATTCCAGCACCCTCCACAGTTGTCGGAAACGTCCGCGCAGCCAGCCGACAATTCCGGTTGGCACAAACAGCACAATTAACAGCAGCAGCAATCCGGCAAAGGCCAGTTGCAAATCTTTGAACAGCGGACTGGTCAGCAGGAAGCCGCGCAGGGTATCGTAGGTGGCGGCGCCAACCAGTGGGCCAAGTACTGTACCCTGGCCACCCAGCATAACCATCACAATAAATTCAATAGAACGATGCAACCGGAAGGCGTCCTCCGGTTCAACGCTGCTGTTCCTAAAGAAAAGAATCACCCCAAGCATACCGGGGATTATTGCCGAAAGTACGTAGGCCCAGGTTTTGGCCGAGGGCGTTCGCACGCCTAAAACCATTGCCGCGTCTTCATCTTCACGGATGGCCATCAAACCCAGACCAAAACGGGAAAATTTAATGGCGTAGCTAACCAGCACAGCCAGCAGCGCCAGACCAAAAATTGCCCAGTAGGTTGTCCACTGCATTTGGGCCGGGCCGCCGTAATCTTTGTAGACCAAAAAATTAACTTCCAGGCCAACCGGGCCGCCAAACAGGTCAAAATTTTTCACGAATGTTTTAATGGCTTCATTGACGCCAATGGTTGCCAGCGCAAAATATGCGCCACGCAGGTGCAAAATAGCTTTGCCCAGCAACAAGGCCAACAAGCCGGCCATCAATCCGCCCACCAGCATGGCCAGCCACAGCGACCAGTTGTGGTCTACAATTAAATAGAAGCCAACGTATCCACCAAATCCCAGAAAAACAATGTGCCCAAAGCTCACATATCCGGCGTAGCCCAGCAACATGTTCAGGCTGGATGCCAGGGCAATGGCCGTAAGCACCAGAAACATGGTTTCACGGGTGGTGTTAGAGCCGGTAATCAGTGGCAAAATTCCGGCCAGCGCCACCAGTCCAACGGAAATCCAGAAGGCAGGGTATTTGATACTCTTGAAACTCATGAGCGCCCACCTCCAAACAGCCCGTTGGGACGATACATCAGAATGAGCACAAACAACACAAATTCAATGACCGGCACCCAGCTAACGGGCAAAAACACCGGCACAATACCTTCGAGCGCGCCCAGAATTAGCCCGCCAAGCAGCGCGCCGGTGGGGTTGCCCAACCCGCCCAGCACCACAATCACAAAGCTTTTCAGCTCGTAGACGCCGCCGGAGAGAATGCTGAAGGAAAAGAAGGTGGCAATAATAGCGCCCGATACGGCAGCCAACATGGTGCCAATGCCAAAACTGAGCGCCAAAGTCATGGTCGAGGGAATACCCATCAACTCAGAGGCCGCCCGGTTGTTGGCTACCGCCCGAATTGCCTTTCCCTGTTGGGTTCTGTACAGAAACACGTAGAGCGCAGCTGCAACCAGCACCGCAATAAACGCGCCCACCAACCGGGTAAAGGGAATGTTTAACGCCCAAAAGGCAAGGCCGCCAATGGAAAAATCCATATTTTTGGGCGTGGTGGTAAATATGGCCGTGCCTACACCAATAATCATCATGTTGACTGAAAATGTGGATAGTAACGATGACAGGTGCGGGCCGTCAAGAATTCTGTGGACAGAGATGAAGTAGATGATGGCCCCAAAAATCAGGCCGAGTACCGCCACAACCAACAGGGCCACGTAGGGGTGAAGCCCCAGGCCGGGTGGGCCAAGAAAAAACACGGCAAACATTCCCAGGGCAATGATGGGGCCGTGGGCCAGGTTGATTACATCCATCACGCCAAAGATCAGGGTAAGCCCCATGGCCGCCAGCCCGTACACAAAACCCAATAGCAGACCGTCGGCCAATGAAGCAATGAATTGGTCCATAATTAAACTCCTTGTTTTACTAGCTGGTGGCCCGGCAGACAACGGGTTGGGGGTCGGCGCCACACCGGCTGGTGTGCCTGCCAAAATAATGGCGCCGACCCCCGAAGGTAATAGGGGTTCTGGTACGTTGTTCTGTTGGTAATTACGTAAAGTTTACCTGTTGAAAATACGGTACCTGGCCGGGTCAGTTGTTTGGGCCTGCTGCAAAACTAGCGGGGCAGCGGGTAAATCGGTTCGGCAGATTGGCCTTCAACCGGCCAAACCACCTGTTTTACCAGATTACCCTGATCATCGTGTTGCCACTGCACGTACACCATTTCGTGGGCCTGTTGCAAACCGTGGGATTCGGCAGTGGTGTCAAATTTTACATTACCAAAGAAGGTGAGCAGGTTCATATCATCCAGCGCGGCTTTGACAGCGGCGGGGTCGGTAGAATCAGCCTGTTCAATGGCTCGTTGCAGAATGACCCCGGCAGCGTATCCACCACCGGCGTGGTAGCCCGGTTCTTCGCCGTATTTATCCTCGTAGGCTTTGGCAAATTCGGCCACGGTGGGACCGTACCATTCCAGACCGGCAGCGGCGGCAGCTTCTTTGGTATAGTTGGCTTGCGGTTCCCACTGGCTGGGGCCAACCACGCCCAAAGCGGCGTCGGCCAGTTCGGCAAACTGTAATTCAGGGGGAGCAACCAGCAGCGCCAGGAAATGAACCGGGGTGTTCTTTTCGTAAAGCTGGCGGGCCAGAGTACTACCATCGTTAAAGTGACCACCGCCCATCACGGCATCCGGCTCGGCGGCGGCAATTTTGTTGAGGAAGGGGGCAAAGTCGGTGGTTTCGCTGTCGTAACCTTCAAACAGCACAACGTCAAAGCCTTTTTCTTCGGCGTAGGCTTTGGCGGCTTCAACCACGCCCGTGGAGAATTTGGCGTTTTCATACACAAAGGCAATCTTTTTAGCGTCGGGGTCCAGAGCGGCCAACATATCAATAGCGCCGGTCAGGTAGCGACTGGCGGGGGTGTAAAGCTGAAATACAGAGGTCAGGCCTTTTTTGTAGGTGGCGTCAGAGGCGGCGCCAGTGGTAATCATCACATTGCCGTAAGATTCGGCAATTACGGCGGCGGCGTCGGTCAGGCCGCTACTGTAGGGGCTAATGAGAAAATCGGCGCTGTCCTCTTCAATAAGCGTGGTGTACAGCGATTGGACGCGTTCTTTTGCGCTTTCGTCATCGTAGGTTTTGGTGTCAAATTTAACCACAGTGCCGTCAGACAGGGTAATCCCGTCTTTGTTGACTTGTTCAAGCCACAGTTCCAGGCCCCGGGTTTGCCCGCGAGAGGGAACTTCCAGTTTGCCGGTTTTTGAGGCGGTGTAGCCAATGGTTACTACTTCTTCGCCGCCGGCGGGTGCTGCCGCTTCTTCTTTGGCGGGTTCTTCCTGGGCAACTTCGGCTTTGGGTTGTTCCTGGGCCGGGGCCGCCGGTTCGGGGGCCGCGCCGCCGCAGGCTGCAACCAGGGCCGTAATGGTTGACAAAATGACGAAAAGGAATAAACGTTTCATTGTTTCTTCACCCTCCTGGTGAGATTACATCAATGTAAGGTCAAAATTTTAATTAATTTAACAATTGGAACGTTGAATTTGATGTTTGCGCTAAAGACCTCCTTTCGACGTTTAAGCGCGGTTTGGGGGTGGTGATGAACGCAAATAGACGAATGTCACCAATTCTGGTGATTGGTGTTATTCGTCAATTTGCATTGGCCAGGGGGATGGAAGTTTCCGCAACGTAAAATATGGTGGGCCAATTCACGTTCACATCTTATCAAATTTGTTGTCACATGCCATCAGGCCAACGCTCTATTTTTAAAAATAAAAATTCCGGCCCGTTTGGGCCGGAAACTAGAGCAAAGGTACTAGGCCGGTACTAGACCAAACTAAAAAAGGGGTTCATTTTGCTCAATTATGGTAATTTGTCATCTGAAAGGGATGACATTTTAACGCCGGTTAATCTGAAATAACCCCCATTTTGATGGCCTGAGCCACGGCTTCGGTGCGGTTTGATACGTTGAGCTTGCC
>RFJF01000323.1 GCA_003695455.1 Chloroflexota bacterium | reverse complement strand
GTGGCGGCGCTGGCCTGCCCCCAACTGCCGCTGAATCTGGACGACTCCGCCGGGCCGGTGGGCGTGGTGTTTGCGGCGGTGCGCGGGCAGGGGGCGCAGATGTCCCCGCTGGGCAGCGCCAACTTTGCGCCCATCCGTGTGGCCCCGCCGGACGATGCAGCCCGCCTGCGTTTTGTGGAAAGCGTGGAAGCTGCCCACGGCGACCAGCCTCGGCAGCAAGCCATTGCGCGGGCGGTGGGCATCACCGCGCCGTCGCTGCGGATGGACAGCCAGGTCAAGTACGGCGCGGTGGCTCGCGGCGACGCGGCGCTCTACCTGCGCCTGCCGTCACCCAAACACCCCAACTATCGCGAAAAAATCTGGGACCACGCCGCCGGCTCGCTCATCATTGAAGAGGCGGGCGGGCGCGTGACAGATATGCACGGCCAACCGCTCAACTTTGCCGCCGATTATTTGATGCACGATAACCGGGGCGTGGTTGCCAGCAGCGGCGCTATTCACGCGGCGGCGCTGGCCGCCCTGCAAAACAGCGGATGAGGCGCACGGGCGCAGAGAAGCAAGTCGCAGCGGTGATTGGTTTACGTATTTTCAGGATACAACCTGGCCCGGTGGCAGGTTGCAGGTGGCAAGTAGCAGGTAAAAAATGCAACCTGCCACCTGCCACATAACGGGCGCAATGCAACGGCGCAGGCCAAATTTCGTGTCAAATGGAAAGGATGCCCGTAAGCAAAATCCGGAGTAATTACTCAGCAGGTGTGTCATTCCGAGGAGCGTAGCGACGAGGAATCTCTATGCGGTACAACATTGCTTTGTTTTTGAGGTGTTTTAGGGAGATTCTTCGCTCGTTCCTCGCTCAGAATGACATCTGCTGAATAGATACAATCCGGAAACAGACATCTGGAATCTGACAGGAGATGTTTCATGCCCAACATTTTGTTACTGCACGGCCCTAATTTGAATTTGTTGGGCACGCGCGAGCCGGAGGTGTACGGCTCGATGACTCTGGACGATATCAACGCGGCGGTCATCGCTGCCGCCGCCGAACGCGGCGCGGAGGTGCGTCCCTTTCAGTCCAATCACGAAGGCGCATTGATTGACACCCTGCACCAGGCGCGCGGCTGGGCAAACGGCGTGGTGTTCAATCCCGGCGCGTACACCCACACTTCGGTGGCTTTGCGGGATGCGATTTCGGCGGTGGAGCTGCCGGTGGTGGAGGTTCATTTGAGCAACGTCCACGCCCGCGAGGCGTTTCGGCACAAAAGCCTGCTGGCCCCGGTCTGTGTGGGGCAAATCAGCGGTTTTGGCTGGCGCAGTTACCTGCTGGGGCTGGATGCGATTTTGGGGCATCTGGAGGCGCTGAAATCGTGAAAATTTCCGTGTACATTGCCGCTTCGCTGGACGGGTTCATTGCCCGGGAAGACGGCGGGCTGGACTGGCTGCCGGGCAGCGACGGCCAAAGTTCCGGCGCAGACGGCGAGGATTTTGGCTTTCAGGCGTTTATGGATTCGGTGGATGCGCTGGTGATGGGGCGGAACACCTTTGAAATGGTGCATTCATTTGGGGGCTGGGCCTACGGCGACACGCGCGTGGTGGTGCTGAGCCGCACGCTGGCCCACCTGCCGCCGAACACGCCCCCCACCGTTGAACTGCAATCCGGCCCGCTCGCCGAACTGGTCGCCGGTTTGCGGCAATCGGGGGCGCGGCACGTGTACGTTGACGGCGGCCAAACCATTCAGGCTTTTTTGCAGGCCGGGCTGGTGACGAATTTTATCATTACCACCGTGCCGGTGCTGATTGGCCGGGGCATCCCTCTGTTTGGCCCGCTGGCGCAGGATGTGCTGTTGCGGCACGTTAAAACCCGCACCTTTGCCAACGGGTTTGTGCAGAGCAGTTACCGGGTTGCGTCAGTCTGACAGGCGAGACTTGCGGCGTTCCAAATCCACATCGTCAATTTGCGGCGGCGCGGGTTCCGGCGCGGCGCGGAGAATTTCCTCCACGCGCGGGTCCACCGCCGCCTCGTCCCGCGCCAGCACTGAATCGGCATCGGCGGCGCGGCGGGCGGCCTTTTGTTCCTCGCGTTCCACGGCCTGCTGGGCCAGATTGAGCTGGGCTTCCAGTTCGGCCAGCTTCTCTTCCAGGTTGATGGCCAACGTGGATTCCTGTTTGAGGTGGTGTTCCAGCTCGGTCAGGCGGCGGGTGTGGGCCATGTGATTTTCGATGTCGCCCCGCTCGGCGGCGGCTTCGGCCTGGGCCTGTTCCGTTTTGATGCGCCCCGCCAGTTCGCGCTCTTTGGCGGTCACATCGCCCAGCGCCGCCCGGATTTCGGCCAGCAGGCGTGCCTCCTCTTCGTCCAGCGGGCTGGTGCGTTTGCGCCGGGGCAGCGCCGACCGCGTTTTGGCATTGATCAGTAGTTCAACTTTTTTGAGTAAATCCATTGTTCCCATCCGTTTCTCGGTGAAAATGTCATCAGTTCAGCAATTGCTCACGCTGTGCGCCCGCACCCACCTGCATCCTGCCGATGCGGAGGCGCTGGCCCGCTGCGCCGCCCAAATTACAGACTGGTCCAACGTGGCCGCCCGCGCCGAAGCGCAGGGGTTGGGGCCGCTGCTGGCCCGGCATCTGCAAACGGCCGGAGTAGCGCCGCCCAAAGCCATCCGCCGCCAGTTGCAGGCGCTGACGGTGCGCCACTGCCATGCGTTTGCGGTGCGAATGCGGGCGCTGGCCCAAATTCTGGCCGCCTTTGAACAGGCCGGGATTCCGGTGCGGGTGCTGAAGGGCGCGGCGCTGGCGCACCTGATTTACCCCGCGCCCGGCCTGCGCTCGATGCGCGATTTGGACCTGCTGGTCAGCCCCGCCGATGCCCGCCGGGCGCAAACTTTGCTGGCCCAACTGGGATTTACCGCGCCGCTGCCGCCGCCCGGTGCGCCTCTGCCGGACAAGCATCTGACCCCTGCCACCCGCGCCGACGCCGGTTTGACCGTGACGGTGGAACTGCACACCAACCTGTTTCACGCCTTTGAGCGCGCGTCATTTACTCTGGCCGATGCCTGCGGCCCGCCGCTGGTGTTCAGTGTGAATGGCGTGGCCGCGCAGACGCTGGGGCCGGAAGATATGTTGTGGCACTTGTGCCGGCACATTGCCTACCACGCCAGTATCTGGGAACC
>RFJF01000322.1 GCA_003695455.1 Chloroflexota bacterium | reverse complement strand
TTGATCGTATTGCACCCTTCCGCTGGAATGTAGCGAAAGACGTCAAGAAAAAATCAATTAGCATCAATGACAAAATTATTGAATATATGTGGGAAACCGCAGGATATTTTGTTACATGCGAAGAACTACGCTATCTTGCCAATAACAAAACTAGCTGGGCACATCATGTACGTAAATTGAGAACCGAATACGGTTGGCCTATAGTTACGAAGAATTCCGGCAAGCCCGATTTACCAATTGGAATGTATTTCTTGGATCAAGATCGTCCAATTCCGATTCGTGACCATAACATACCCGACCCCATTCGCCGTAAAGTTCTTCGCCGTGATGATTACCAATGCAAACGTTGCGGCTGGACACATTCACTTTGGAACCGGTCCGACCCGCGGCATCTGGAACTTCACCATGTAAAATCACACGCGGCAGGGGGTGAAAATATTGAGGCAAACCTGATTACCCTTTGTACGGTTTGCCACGACCTTTGGCACAGTGAAGAGCAAGAATGGAAGGCCCGATTTAATGAATGGCTGAGCGGGTAGCCTTGGCTGTGCCGGGTAGATGGCGGTCGCTATGCGGGGTAGCGCTGCACCGGGCGAAAGGTGCGGTAGAGGCTCATAAAAAAGTAGAGCACGGCATAACCCATTGAGACAAAGACAAAAAGCGGGTTAACGCTGGGATAAACAATCAGCATGCCCAGCGTAGCCGCACCCCACAACAGCGAGGCCACCAGCGTTCCGCGGCGCACCCAGCGGTTTGAGGAGACATTCTCCAGCCGCGAGGGGTAAATGTACTTCATTGGCACAAAGACCATTACCGCCAAAAAGAGCACAATCGCCATATTGACGGCCGGGCTTAACTGCCAGAAAAAGAGGTAAAAGACCACAATATTCCAGTAGCTGGGGAAGCCTTTAAAGAAATGGTCATCGGTTTTGGCATCGGGCTGGGTAAACTGGTACGCCGACGCCAGCGCGATGACACTGCCGCCCAGCAGCGCCCAGCCCGGCGGCAACATGCCGGAAACCAGCAAAAAAAAGGCCGGCACCATGGTGTAATTAAAATAATCAATAATATTGTCCAGCAGCTCGCCGTCAACCCAGGGGGTAGCCTCTTTGGTGCGGGCGCGGCGAGCCAGCGCGCCGTCAATGGCATCCACAAAAATGGCCGCGCCCATAAACCAGAAGGCGGCAATAAAATTCCGGTTGTGAATACTCCACAAACTGAGCAGCCCCCACACCGCACCGCTGGCGGTGACCAAATGGACCATCCAGGCCGCGGTTTGTCGCCGTTTACTCACATCGTTGGTTGTCACGTTGGTTGCCTCGCTGCCGTATTTTCAAGCGCGGCTTCAGCACTTATCCGGGAATGGTTTGCAGAACTGGCTTGAATACAGCGTTGGAGCATAACATAAATTTAGCGGCAAAGCAAACAAATTTGCGCCAATTGGGTTTTGTCCGGGTTTGACAATCCGGCGGCCCGGTTCTATAATCGGGGCAGTTCTGCGGGTATAGTTCAGTGGTAGAACGCAACCTTCCCAAGGTTGATGTCAGGGGTTCGAGTCCCCTTACCCGCTTGCGGGCCGGCGCATGCCGGCCTTTTTCATTTGGAATCAGAGGAACAACGATGAATGCCCAACCAACCCACCCGTTTGAAGCCGCGCCGCACCGCACCCTGCTGGTTATGGCCCTGCCGGTACTCCTCTCGATGATAGCCGAACCGCTGACCGGGCTGGTTGACACGGCCTTTGTGGCCTCGCTGGGGGCGGTGGCGCTGGCGGCGCTGGGCGTGGGCACGGCGGCCCTCTCAAGCATTTTCTGGATTTTCAATTTTCTGGGGATTGGCGGCCAAACCGAGGTGGCGCAGGCGCTGGGCCGGAATGACACCATTCGTGCCCGGCAAATCAGCGGGCTGACGCTGGCCCTCAGCGGCCTGTTTGGGGTGATGCTGGTTGGTGTTGGCTGGTTAACCGCGCCTGTGGTAACTGCCGCGCTGGGCGCAAGCGGGCCGGTGCAGAACGCGGCAATCAGTTATTTTGAGGTGCGGTTGTTGGGCGCGCCGGCGGTGCTGGCTACCATTGCCGCCTTTGGTCTGCTGCGCGGGCTGCAAGATATGCGCACCCCGTTGTGGATTGCGCTGCTGGTGAACGGGTTGAACATTCTGCTGGACGGGCCGCTGATTTTTGGCGCCGGTCCCATCCCCGCCCTGGGAATTGCCGGCGCGGCCTGGGCCAGCATTTTCAGCCAGTGGGTAGGCGCGGCGTGGGCGGTGGGGGTTGTTTTTTGGCGGTTGGGGCTGCCCAAACAGTTGCGCGCCGCCGACGCCGTCAGGTTGCTGCGGGCCGGCGGCAACCTGTTTGTGCGCACCGGGCTGCTAACCCTGTTTTTGCTGCTGACCACCCGCACGGCCACGCTCATTGGCCCCGAAGGCGGTGCGGCGCATCAGGCAATCCGGCAGGTGTGGGTTTTTACCACGCTCTTTCTGGATGCTTTTGCCATTACCGGCCAAAGTTTGATTGGTTATTTTGTGGGTGGAAGCCAAATTGCGCAGGCCCGCCGGGTGGCGTTGTATGTTTGCGGCTGGAGTGTTGCTACCGGGCTGGCGCTGGCTGCGCTGATGGTTGCGGGCCGGCCGCTGGTTGTGGCGTGGCTGGTTCCAACCGGTGCCGTCCACCTGTTTGGGCCGGCGTGGCTGGCAGCGGCAATTACCCAACCGGTGAACGCGCTGGCCTTTGCCACCGACGGCATCCACTGGGGAACCGGCGATTTTGGGTTTCTGCGCAACGCCATGCTGCTGGCAACCGGATGCGGCGCATCCGGCATTTTATTAATTGACCCGGCCACGCCGGGCGCGTTGGCGTGGATTTGGGTGGTTACCGGCGGCTGGATTGTAATCCGGGCAATATTTGGAGTCATCCGGGTTTGGCCGGGCGTGGGGCAAAGCCCGTTCCGCAAAAAAAACGCGCAACCACCGGCGTGGCTGCGCGCCTGAAACCTGCAAAATTGGTAACTGTTCAGCAGGGAAAAAATAGAACGCGGATGACACGGATAGAGCGGATAGGCGCAGATTTCTTTTAAGGGTTGATTCAAATCCGGTAAGCTTTTGGTCGCCGTATTGCCGGAAACCATCCAATCCATTCAAAAATCTGCGAAAATCTGAAAGATCCGCTCCATCCGTGTTCTATCAAAACATCCCCGGAATAGTTACCAAATTTGTTGCTATTTGTTTTTGCGCCGAACCTCGATGACATTAGGCAGTTGTTCAATCATCGCCAGCACCCGGCTCAATTCATCAATGTTGCCAATCTCCAGCGTCACCGATACCCGGGCCTTGTTTTCTGAGCGCGTAGTCACCGTATGCACCGAACTCATATTAATGTGTTGGTTGGCCACAATGGCGGTAATATCGCGCAGCAGGCCGGGCCGGTCAAACGCTTCAATGAATACATCCACCGGGTAGGTGGCGTTATCCACCGCGCCCCAATCCACGGCTATCAACCGTTCCGGGGCGCGGTCAACCAGACTGAGCACGTTGGGGCAATCTCTCCGGTGAATTGTGACCCCCCGCCCGCGGGTAATGTAGCCAATAATTTCGGTATCGCCGGGTACAGGGCGGCAGCACTGCGCCAAATTGGTCAGCAAATCGCCCACGCCCTGCACCTGAACCCCGGTTTTTGTGGTTTTTGCGGGCGTTTTGACCATGGTTTTGGCGGTAGGCAACGGCCACGCAGCATCATCGGTGATGACCTGGGCATCAACCTCTTCATTGATTGCGCCAATGATGTGCTGGTTGCTGATATCGCCCCGGCCAATAGCCGCCAAAAAATCTTCTACTTTGTTAAAATTAAAGTGATGGGCCAGCTTCTCGTAATTAATGTCAGACAGGCCCAGGCGACGCAATTCGCGTTCAAGCGTAACCCGCCCCTGCGATACGTTTTCCTCGTAATTCTGGTATTTGAACCAGTGCCGAACCTTGGCCCGCGCCCGCGATGTTTTGAGATAGCCCAGATGGGTGTTCAGCCAGTCCCGGCTGGGGCCACCCCGTTTGGCGGTGAGCACTTCAACCTGTTCGCCGTTTTTCAGTTTGTAGTCCAGCCGCACAATTTTACCGTTCACTTTGGCGCCCCGGCAGCGGTGGCCCACCTCGGTGTGAATGTGGTAGGCAAAATCAATGGGTGTGGCTCCGTTGGGCAGTTCAATCACATCGCCGCCGGGGGTGAGCACGTACACCCGGTCCTGAAAGACCTCGGATTTAACCTGATCAATAAACTCGGTGGCGTCGGCCACATCCTCTTTCCACTCCATCAGCGAGCGCAGCCAGGCCACTTTCTGGTCAAAACTGGGGTCTGATTTTGAGCCTTCTTTGTAGCGCCAGTGGGCTGCCACCCCCAGTTCGGCATCCTGGTGCATTTCGTAGGTTCTAATCTGCACCTCAATGGTTTTTCCGTCGGGGCCAACCACGGCGGTGTGCAATGACCGGTACAGGTTGTCTTTGGGCGCGGCAATGTAATCATCAAATTCGCCGGGGATGGGCCGCCACATAGTGTGCACAATGCCCAGCGCAGCGTAACATTCGGCCATGGTGTTCACCAGCACCCGCACCGCGCGAACATCGTAAATCTGGTCAAAATCCACGCCTTTGCGCCGCATTTTTCGCCAAATGCTGTAAATGTGTTTGGGCCGGCCTTTGACCTCGGCTTTGATTCCGCGCCGTTCCAGTGTTTGCTGCAAAATTTCAGCTACCCGGTTCACGTACTTTTCGCGGTTGATGTGGCGTTCATCAACCATTTTGGCAATTTGCTTGTAAATTTCCGGTTCCATGTACCGGAACGAGAGGTCTTCAAGTTCCCACTTGATTTGCCAGATTCCCAGCCGGTTAGCCAGCGGGGCAAAAATTTCCATGGTTTCGCGGGCAATGCGGCGACGTTTTTCATCGCGTAAATGGTGGAGCGTGCGCATGTTGTGGGTGCGGTCGGCCAGTTTAATCAGCACCACCCGCACGTCATCCACCATTGCCAGAAACATTTTGCGCAAACTTTCGGCCTGAATACGCTCTTTTCTGCTGCGTTTGCTCTGGCCCCGATATTCCTGAATTTGCCCCATTTTGGTGACGCCATCTACCAGCCGGGCCACCGGTTCGCCAAATTCTGCAACCAGGTCCTCGTACGTTACCGGCGTATCTTCCAGCACGTCGTGCAGCACGGCCGCGGCAATGGTTTCGTGGTCCAGCCGCAGGTCGGCCAGAATATTGGCCACCGACAGCGAGTGCTGGAAATATGGCTCGCCGGATGCCCGAAACTGGCCGTGGTGGGCTTGCTGGGCCAGTTCGCAGGCTTTGCAGATAAAATCCATCTCCGATGCACTGCGGCCTTCGGAGATGGATTGCAGCCAATTATCAAATTCAATGGCATCCTGGGTTGTAACTTCGGTTTTGACTGAAACCATATATACCTTGCCGCCTCTGAGGCTGAGTATCGTATAAAAAGTATACTTTATCCGGAGCGTTTGAGCAATGGCTCTAAACAATTACTGCCGCGTTTTACGCCATCCTCAGAATACCAAACATTTGTTTGACAGACGTTAAAATGCCCGAACAGCACGCCGGGTTGCGTTTGCGCAATTGGAGAACCGGCGGCTTGGGGTTACAATGTTCGCCCGATGACCCAAGCCTGACCGGAGTTTGCTGTGTCACTGAAATCCGTTGACGACAAACATTTTTACCTGGATGACCGGCTGATTGACCTGGTGTGGATTGAGCGCCACGCCAACGAGCTGGTCAACGCCGCCAATTATCACGAAATCAACCGCAGTCTGAACTGGCTCAAAAAGCTGGCCCGCCGGCTGGCTGCCGGCAACAGCGCAGAAAACGATGAGCTTCAGGTCCGGCGGCGGCTGTCGCTGTTGGGGCTGGGCTGGTATCTTGAGGAGTCACAGTGAAAATTACCCCCACTCAGGCCCGGCGGCTGGCCGTAACTCGCCAGCGATTGGCCGGGCCGCCGCTGCCCCCCACCCGGGACGGCCTGATGGAAATGTTCCGCGATTTGGGTTGTGTGCAGATTGACCCCATCCGCGCCGTGGAGCGCACCCAGTATTTGGTGCCGTTCAGCCGGCTGGGCCGGTACGATGTGGCAGACCTGCACGCGCTGTTGTACACTGACCGGCAGTTGTTTGAATACTGGGCCCACGCCGCCTCAATTGTGTTAACCGAAGACTACCCGATTCACGAATCTTACATGCGCTACAACCGGCAGGATTTGCGCATTGACGGCTCATCGTGGGCGCGGTGGGCCAAAACCTGGTACGCCGAAAACGAACCGTTCCGGCAGTACGTGCTGGATGAATTGCGCGAACGCGGCCCGCTGACCAGCGCCCAACTGGAAGACCGCTCGGTGACGCCGTGGGGGCGAGACGGGTGGAACAACGGCCGCAACGTCAGCCGCCTGCTGGATATGCTTTGGAGCCGGGGCGAAATTATGGTTGCCGGGCGCAAAGGCTTGCAAAAACAGTGGACGCTCACCGAGCGACATTTGCCGGACTGGACTCCCCGCGAGGAACTCTCGCGGCAGGAGCTGACCCGCCGGGCGGCGCAAAAATCGTTGCGGGCGCTGGGGGTAGGTACGGCCAAACAAATTACCGCCCACTTTACCCGCGACCGCTACCCAAAACTGGCGGCGGTGCTGGCCCAACTTGCCGCCGATGAGGTCATCATTCCGGTTGAAATTGCGGAGGGCGGCGTTCGCTGGCCCGGCGAGTGGTACATCCACGCCGAAGACGCGCCGCTGGTCGGCCAGCTTGACAATTCCGGCTGGCAGCCGCGCACAGTGCTGCTTTCGCCATTTGATAACCTCATCTGCGACCGCGCCCGCACCGAATTGATGTGGGATTTCCACTTTCGGATTGAAATTTACGTGCCCAAAGCCAAACGGCAGTACGGTTACTACGTGCTGCCCATTTTGCACGGCGACCGCCTCATCGGCCGGATTGACCCAAAAATGGACCGCAAAAGCGGTACCCTGCACGTCAACGCCGTGTACGCCGAGCCGGACGCACCGCAGGACTCCGCCACGGCGCGGGCCGTTGCCGCCGCCAT
>RFJF01000321.1 GCA_003695455.1 Chloroflexota bacterium | reverse complement strand
TGGCTGACCTGAGCGAGGCCATCCGGCACAATCCCGGCAACGGCAAGTGGTTTATCAGCCGGGCCGCGGCCCACGCCCAGCTCGGCAATGATGACGCGGCGCTCAGCGACTACGCCGAAGCCATCCGGCGCAATCCCAAAGATGCCCGCGCGGCGGCGGGCCGGGCAATGATTTTTTTCCGGCAGGGAGATTTTAAGTCGGCGTGGGCCAACTTTGACCAGGCCATCCGGCTGGATGAAAATTTTGCGGCGGCCTTTGCCGGACGCGGCGACTCTATCCGGCAGTTGGGCGACCCGGCGCAGGCTGTGGCCGATTACTCGGCGGCGTTGCAACTGGCCCCACACGATGCTGCAACCCGGCTGAGCCGGGGCAACGTCTACTTGCAGCAGGGGAATTTTGCGGCGGCCATTGCTGACTACACGCAGGTTTTGGCCCTCGAGCCGCACCAGCCAGCGGCGTTATTCAACCGGGCCATCGCGCACCAGCAGGCCGGCAACTTTGCCCGCGCCGAGGCAGACTACCGGGCCGTGTTGCAACGGACCCCGGACGATGCCGTCGCGCACTACAATCTGGCCTGTGTGCTGGCCCGGCAAAACAAAATGCCGGACGCGGCGGCCAGCCTGCATTCGGCGGTGGAATTCCGGCCCGGCCTGGCAGACACAGCCCGCTCAGACCCGGATTTGGCAGCTGTGGTGGAAAAATAGTGGAGAAAAGGGGAAGAGTGATTTGCCGGTTGCACATCTCCTGATTCCTGAATCCCGGCTCCTGACTCCTGTTTTATTCCGGTTCAATGCTGAAAGTGAGGGGGAAACCCTGCTGCCGGGCGGCAAACTGGGCTTTGAACACCTTGCTTTTGGCCTCTTCCAGCGGCAGGGTGCAGACGTAACTGGCGCCGGTGTTGTGCGTTTCAAAGGCAATGTGCGTGGCGCGCACAAACGTCAATTCAAACACCAGCACCAAAATGTTGATCACAAACTCAAACGTGGTCACATCATCGTTGTGGATGATGACCCGGTAGGGGCGTTCCAGTTCCTCTTCGTCCTGCACCACAAATTCAAGGTCAATGCCGGCATCGGTTTCAACGTCGGTGTCTGTGTCTGACGCCGACAAGCGTGGATTCCAGAATCCAGAGGGCAAAATTACAATATCAGTCTGAACATTCATGATTTACGATTTACGATTTACGAACTCACAACTCTACGGCCCGGTTACGCCGCCCATCAACCGGCCCAACGCCAGCCGAGCCATTACAAAAACCTCGTTTTCGTTGGTGGCTTGCGCTAATTCACTGGCCTGCTCGTAGGCTTGCGCCGCCTCCTGCCGCAACCCCTGCACCTCCAGCGATTGGCCCAGCATCAGCGCCGCCCGCGCCGATTGGGGGTTGGCTTCCAGCGCGGCCCGGGCTTCGGCTTCTACTTTGGCGGCCTGTCCGGTTCGCAAATAGACCTGCGCCCGGCCCAGCCGGTAAAACTCCTCATTTTCCGATGCGGCTCTGGCCTGCGCAAACAACTCCCCGGCGATGTCGTTTTGGCCCAGCATTTCGTGGAACACGGCAGCCATCAGCAGCAAGCCGGAATCGTTGGGCACAACCTCCAGCCCCTCGTTCACCTCTGCCAGCGCCTGCGCCACATTTCCCTGGTCAAAGGCGGCCATGGCCTGATTTTCAGCATCCAGCCGGGCTACCGCCTCCGGCGACGGGGCCAGCACCGTTTGGAAAGCCACATACAGCCCGCCCAATACAGCCAGTACCACCGCCCCGGTGATGAGCAACTGCCGCACAATTTTCTGTTTGCGGGCCGCTACCAGCGCCTGCAAAAACCACCACCACTGTTCGTTGGTGGGTTGGGCCGCGCGCCGGTGTTCGGCCAGCGCCGCCGGGCCGCCAATCGCCCTGAGAATGGCTCCGGCGCGTTTTCTGACCTTGCCCTGAATTGAGTCAAACCGGCCCTGCTCCGATGACAAATCAACCCCTGCCGCCTCCAGTTGGGCAAACAGCGCGTGGGCCGCGTCCATTTCCTGCAACAGCGCCAACGCATCTCCGGCGCTGAGCGATTTCAGCATTGGCTGGCGATCTTCCAGTATTGACAACGTGGCCCGCAATTCATCGGCGGGGTTCAGTTTTTTGGCCTGCACATAGTCCAGCTTGGTTGCCATTTACAGCACTCCGGCGCGCGTCATCATCTGGCGGCTGATGCGGTTGTGGGTTTCAATGAGCGGCGGCAGCTCAAACGGCAGAAAGTGACCGTCTTCCACCACCGGGCGACCATTGATGACCGACAGCCACACCTGCCCCGGCGCGCAGGTCAGCAGCGAGGCCACCGGGTCAGCCAAACCGCCGGCGTGGGGCAGGTCATCTACCCTGAAGGCCACAAAATCGGCGGCCATGCCGGGTTGCAGCACGCCGATGTCGTTGCGGCGCAAAACCCGCGCCCCGCCCAGCGTAGCCAGTTCCAGCGCCTCACGGGCCGTAAAGCGATCGGCGCGGCTCTCAAACCCGGGCCAGCCGACGCGCTGCAGCAGCATGGCTTGCCGCGCTTCGCCCAGCATGTGGTTGCCGTCGTTACTGGCAGAGCCGTCCACCCCGAGCGCCACGCGCACGCCTTTGTCTACCATCTCGCGCACCGGGGCAATGCCGGAGGCCAAAATCATGTTGCTGCTGGGGCAGTGGCACACGCCGGATTGGGTGCGGGCCAGCCAGTCCACATCGCCGGAACTGGGATGCACCATGTGGGCAAACCAGACATCTTCGCCAGCCCAGTTGACCGATTCGGCGTAATCAATGGGCCGCTTGCCAAACATTTCCAGGCAAAAACGGTCTTCGTCTTTGGTTTCTGCCAGGTGGGTGTGCAGGTTGACCAGCGGGTACTGGCGGGCCAGTTCCGCCGATTCGCGCATCAAATCTGTGGTAAC
This sequence comes from Chloroflexota bacterium, assembly GCA_003695455.1. Lineage (GTDB taxonomy): Bacteria > Chloroflexota > Anaerolineae > 4572-78 > J111 > J095. Next base: position 3,196 of record RFJF01000321.1, on the reverse strand, counting down.
GCTGAACGGCGAACAGGGGGCCACGCCAATCCGCAGCATCGAGAGCGGTTCGGGGTCGTGGAAGGTTTCAATGGCGCGGATGCAATCTTTGATGATGTCCGGCTCGGAATCGCAGACCCGGTCTGGGGGCAGGCCGTCCTGGCTTTCGCCCAGACTGATGCTGCCCCGCGTGGGATGAAAACGCACGCCCACTTCCTGCGCGGCGCGGATTTCATCGTCAATTTTACTGCCGTTGGGGTACAGGTACAGGTGGTCGGCCACGGTGGTGCAACCGCTCATCACCAGTTCTGTAATGCCCACTTTGGCGCTGACGTAGACGGCTTCCGGGGTCAGTTCGGCCCAAATGGGGTAGAGAAACTTGAGCCAGTCGAACAGGATTTTGCCGTCACCCGTGCCGATGGTGCGGGTGAGCGTTTGGTACAGGTGGTGGTGGCAGTTGACCAGCCCCGGCAGCAACACACAGCCGGCAGCGTTGATAACCGTGTCAATGCCGTTTCGGTGCAGGTCGGGCCGCTGTTCGGCCAGCCAGCGGTCAAGGTTGCTGGTTGGCCCCACCCACACAATCCGGTTATCTTCGGCCAGAATCGCCCCGCCAGGGATTTCCTGCCGGGATTCGTTCATGGTCACTAAAATATCAGCATTTTTTACCAGCAAGGTTGTCATATTTGCCTCGTTGCAAATTGGATATGCCGATTATACATCAAGCGGCGGCACTTCTCAAACGGATTAAATGGGGTCAAAAAAATCCGCCGGAATGTTCCGGCGGATGGGTTTAATATATTTTGAAAGGATAAACGCCACATGCTGTAACGCGGTGTTTATTCTTCTTCGGCAAAAGCTTCTTTGAGTTTGGCTTCCTGCTCGTGGGTCAGGTTGGAGGCAATCAGTTCGAACTTGGCGCCTTTGAGTTCCTCGGCAACCTTGTCCATCACGGCGTTGCTGGTCATCAGGAAGAGGGCCGACGTGCCTTCGGTAACCTTTTCACGGACGGATTTGATGAAGTTGTCATCAATGCCCACATCGGCCATTGAGCCGGTGAGCGCGCCCATCGCTGCGCCAATGGCCAGGCCAAAGAAGGGAATGAAGAAAATCAGGCCGAACAACATGCCCCAAAACGCGCCGTTCAGCGCGCCGGCGCCCGCCAGGTTGTGAAGTTGCCGGGTTTTGGGCTTCTTTTTGCCTGCTTCCCAAGTGACAATCGCCGCGTCGTGCAACACAATCAAGTGCTGGGCGTGCAATCGTTTGATGTCATCCAGCATACTTTCCGCGCCCTGCGGAGAATCAAATTTGAGTACGGTAATACTTGCCATAAAACTACTCCTTGTATATTGATTTTAATAGGGTAACACCGATAAATAATCCCGAAATTTCCAGCTGTGCCTGACATCCCCGCCGGAAGATGGTTAGGGATAAACGCAGGTCATGTTACATTGACCTGCGTTTTACGTCAAATTAGCATTAAATCATCCTCAAGAGGGCACACAGCCTGCCGATACTTAAAGTATTCACCTGCACTAAAACCCGGGGTGCGAGTCAGTGAAGGATTGTGGCGGGTTTTCCTATAAATAGTGACATTTGTTATAAGCGATACAGGACAAATGTCACTTATCAATAAGTAAAATTTATTGTACACTGCATCATATATTAATAGGCATAATTTGCCACATTTAAAAAAATCCATACACTGGGCGCGAATTTTGATTTAAATGCTATTTTTTACATGGCCCATGATAACCGGCAACAACGCATGTGGCATGCTCTGCCGTTTGGCAAGCGGAACAGATTTTGAAAGGATTTTTATGGAGCAACCTCGTTAAAAATTTTTTACGCCGAAAAGACCAGACCGAGTACACGACGAATCGAAGGAGAATACCGATCAATGACCGGACCAATGCGCACAAGTTCAGATTTTCAAAAGACCAAAACTATTCATTTCAAAACACCATATTCGCCATTCATCAAGTTGCTGGCAATTATTTTTGCCCTGATAATCCTGGTACTGGGCAGCGGCGCTACTGTATTTGCCGCCCCGTGGACCGGTACCGCCCCGGCCCCAAAACCCGACCAGCTTTATCCCTTTGCCAACCAGCCTCTCTTTCCGCACACCGATAAAAACCGGCCGCCGGAAGAGGATACCGGGGTAGCGCTGGTTTCGCCGCCACATTCACTTTTCCCCGATACACCGGCCCAACCCGCTGCACCTGCTCCTGTGGCACAAACCGTTGCCCAACCGGAACCGGCGCCTGTCGCTGAAGAAGTTCAAGTACCTGCAGCTCCAGCTACCCAATCAGATATTGAGCACGTGGTTATCATTTCAGTTGACGGGATGCGGCCAGACGCAATGGAATCGGCAATCACCCCCAATCTGGATGCCCTCAGAGAACGCGGGGTGTACAACCCACACGGCCAGACCGTCAAAAACAGCATTACGCTCATCAGCCACGCTTCAATGCTCACCGGCATGGTGCCGGAAAAGCACGGCATTTTGTGGGGTCTGCCCTACATTGGCTGGCCGGGGATGAACGGCCCCACGCTGTTCACCGAGGCCCACGCCGCCGGGTTGACCACCGGCATGGTTTTTGGCAAAGAAAAGCTCAATTATATCAACATTGAAAATTCGGTGGATGACCTGTACGGAATCAACACCCACGACCTGGAAGTTAAAGAGCACGCCGTAGAATTTATTAACCAGGGCATGCCCAACGTTCTTTTTATTCATTTTCCCGACAACGACCGGGTGGGGCACGCCTTTGGCTGGATGTCACAAAATCAGCTTTACGCCATTGGGTATGTTGATGGCTTGATTGGCGAAGTTTTGGCCGCCATTGAGGCCAACGGTTATACAGACAGCACGCTGGTGATTGTTACCGCCGACCACGGCGGTCACGGCAAAGGACACGGCGATGATTCGCCGCTGGACCGCACCATCCCCTGGATTGCCGCCGGGCCGGGTGTACGGCAGGGCACTATCCTTAACAGCGAACTGAACACCTACGATACCGCCGCCACCGCCCTGTACGCACTGGGTCTGCCCATACCAGAACGGTGGGACGGTATTCCCCAAACCGCCATTTTTGAAGAAACACAATAGTAAACCGCAAACCGCACAAAATTTCAGGGCGATGATTTCTCATCGCCCTGTTTTTTTACCCCCGGGTAATTTCAAAACCGGCGGCGGCCATTTGCTGCTTGAACC
>RFJF01000320.1 GCA_003695455.1 Chloroflexota bacterium | reverse complement strand
GACGAGCAGGACAAAATCTACCTGAACAATGGCGATGGCACCTTTGCCGCCGGCGGAATCAACTTTGGCACGGGTACAGATGCCACCTGGAGCATTGCATCGGGAGACGTGGACGGCGACGGCGACCTTGATTTGGCCGTGGGAAATTACCAGGGGCAAAACAAAATCTACCTGAATAACGGCAGCGGCACGTTTACCGGCGGGAGTAATTTTGGCACCGGTGCGGATTCAACCAACAGCGTGGCGCTGGCGGATGTGGACGGTGACGGCGACCTTGACTTGATCGTGGGCAATGAAGGCGAAATAAATGTTGTTTATTTCAACAATGGGTCGGGGAGTTTTTCCGCGGGCAGTGAGTTTGGCCCGGCCAACGACTTAACCTACAGTGTAGTACCGGGTGACGTGGACGGCGACGGCGATCTCGACGTGGCGGTGGGCAATTATTGGGGCGATCAGAACGTGGTTTACCTGAATGAGTCGCCGCCGGATGTGTCCATTCAAAAGAGGGTATCTCCGTCCGCGGCCCTGCCCGGCCAAACCATCACCTACACCCTCACATTTTCTAACGTCGGGGCCGGACTGGCAACCGGGGTCATCATCAGCGATTCGCTGCCGGTCAGCGTCACAAATGCCAGCGTGCTCAGCAGCGGTGTGGCCATCACCAACACCGGAGCCAGCCCGGCCTACGAGTGGCGCACCGCCGACCTTTTGCCGGGACAGGGCGGGACGATTACCGTCACCGCTGTGCTGAGTAACCCGCTGGCGGTGAGCGTGTTCACCAACACGGCTACCATCACCGCCACCGGCGAAGTGACCCCGGCCAATAACAGTGCCTCGGCGGGGGTGACGGTCAGTAACCAGCCGCCGGTAGCCAATGCGGGAACAGACCAAGGTGTGACCCAGGGCGTGACGGTCACGCTCGACGGTTCCGGCAGCAGCGATGCCAACGGTGATTCACTGACGTACGGCTGGGTGCAAACGGGCGGCTCGCCGGGGATGACGTTGAGCAGTAGTGCGGCGGTGTCACCCACGTTCACGGCGAATAGTGCGGGGGTGTTCACCTTCACGCTGACAGTAACGGACAACTTTGGGTTGAGCAGCAGCGGCGACACGGTGCAGGTGACGGTGAGCAACCAGCCGCCGGTAGCGAACGCCGGGACGAATCAAAATGTATCCCCCGGCAGTACGGTGACGCTGGACGGTTCCGGCAGCAGTGACCCGGACGGCCACACGCCGCTGAGTTTCGGCTGGGTGCAAACGGGCGGTTCGCCGGGGATGACGTTGAGCAGCAGTGCGGCGGTGTCGCCGACGTTCACGGCGAATAGTGCGGGGGTGTTCACCTTTACGCTGACGGTGACGGACAGCTTCGGATTGGGTAGCAGTGGGGATACCGTGATGGTGACGGTTGGGAATCGATTAACTTATTTGCCGGTAGTGATGAAAAATTAGCCGGTTGGCAGACAACAACCAACAGGGTGAGCGGAGAATTTTCGCTCGCCCTTTTTTATTGGATGCGCAGGGAATGTTCCACCGCGTCATCGCCGGAGGGGAGATGCAGCCGTTCGCCGGTTTGGGGCCGGTACAGCCCGATGCGCAGCCGGGCCGGGCCGGGCGCGGCGTCCGGCGGAATCCAGAGGCCGTAGCGGTCCACAATGGTTTCGCCGGGGGTCCAGGTTGAGGTGGGGCGCTGCCACTGTGCCGGCTGGCCGTCGGCCTGGGCAACCAGTTGGCCCTGCGCGTTGAGCAGGTGAATAAAGACGTGCAAATCCTCGTTGACCGGCGCGCCGGCTTGCCAGACCAGTTCCACCGCCAGCGCCGTTCCGGGGGATGCCTGCTCTGGCGCGGCGATGCTTTGCAGTTGGATGGCCTGCTCAAAGAGCGCACCGGACGGCGCGGCATCGGCGAAGTCTGGTGGTTGGACAAAGAGCAGTAATCGCTGGCCCTGAAAATCCTGATCGCGCACCCGCGCCATTTCGCGCAGCAGCGTTTGCTCAATGGCGCTTTCGGCGGCAGGGATGGCGTTGGGCAGCAGCCACACCTGCCGGTGGGCGGTGGTAATTTGGGCCAGCCGCCGGGCGGTGTCGCCGGGCAGGGGGAAGCCGCCGGCGTTCAGCCCCAGCACGGGAGCACGGCCCCGGTAGCGCTCGGCAAAAAGGGGGGTGAGCTGCGGGCCGTTGGTGATAACGGCGTCGGCGGGGGTGACGCCCCGGTTGAGTTCCGCCACGGCCAGTTGCAGGGGTTCGGGGGGCAGGCGATGGGCGTGCCCCAGCAGCAGCACCGCGGCAGCCAGCGAGGTCAGCAACGCAGGCACGGCCAGCGGCGCCCGATTTTGGCGGGCGGCCTGCCAAAGCGCCGCGCCGCAGACCACCACGTTGGCCAGCAGCGCCGCCAGCAGCGCTCCGTTGATTTGCCCATGCCAGGCCCAGGCCAGGTCCAGATTGCGCATCGAAATGAAGGGCCACACGGCGGCAAAGGGCGAGTAGGCCGGGTTGAAAAAGGTTTGGCGGTCGAACAGAGGCAGGCCGGTGTCCAGCAGCCAGCCCATATAATCGCCAAAATCTACCAGCAGCAGAGGCAGTTGAATCAGCACGCCCAGCGCAACCAGCGCCGGCAGCGCAAATCGTAAAACGTAAAGCGTAAAACGTGTTGCGTGTTGCGTGTTGGCTTGGGTTGCTTTTTTGACAATGGGGGCCAGCAGCAGCGCCCAAAAGGGCAGGGTGGGGATGAGAAAACGCGGCCCCCAGGCGTAGCCGCCGTGCCACATAAACCATTTGCCGTACAGCAGCAGGTGAATGAGGATGATCCCTGCGGCCAGCAGCGCCTCGGCGGGGCGGCGGCGCAGGAAGGGGAAAAACCCCCACAGGCTCAGCAGGAACACCGGCGAAAAGAGGAACAGGCCGCGGCCGGGGCTGGCAAGCTGGCCCACAATGCCGTCGAGCCAGATGGCGCTGAAGGTTTCGGTGGGCAGGTAGCCGGTGTTGAACGGATTGCCGTAGCGGGACAGGTTGAAGGCCATCAGCGCCAGGCCGGTGAGGAGGATGGGGGCGGCAAAGGCCAGAATAGCAATTGTGAATTTTGAATTGTGAATTTTAAATTGTGATGGGTTGGTCGTAAATCGTAAATCGTAAATCGTAAATCCGTAGTAGAGCAGGAGCAGGCCAAAAACCGGCAGAAAGAGGGCTTCGGCGTAGCGGGTGGCAACGTTCCAGCCCAGCAGCAGCCCGGCCAGAAATGCCCAGCGCAGGTGCGCCGTGTGCCTGAATTTGAGCAACGCCAGCGCCGCCGCCAGCAGAAGCAGGCCGGAAAAGGGGTCGCTGAAGAGGGATTTGGCGTAGGGCCAGGCCAGCGTGGACAGGCCAAAAATCAGCGCGGCCAGCAAACCGGTGCGGCGGGCAAAGCCGAGCAGTTCCACGTAAACCAGCAGCAGCACCCCGGTGAGGGCAGTTACAATGGCGTTGAAGAGCAGCCCGGCGCTGACCGGGCCAAACGCGGGCACGGCCAAACCGAGCGCCACCAGCGGCAGCATGCCCAGCGGCACACCCACCCCTTTGCGCGAGTAGAGCAGGCCATCCAGCCCGTAAGTTCCCTGCTGCAAATCCATCCAGCGGATTTGCTCCACATCCAGCGCACCGCGCCGCACCAGGCTTTCGGCGGTGGCGAACATGGCCAGCCCGTCGCTGGAGTTAACGCGGGGGGTAAACGTCAGCAGGTAGACGGCCAGCAAAAACAGGAACAGGGTGAGGTGCAGGGCGTAGCGGGTCGAAAGCCGGGAGAAGCCGTAAAATTTAGCGCCGGAAGCCGGCGCTTGCGAATCATTCATTGAATTAAAGCACAGTTTTCATTCTGGAGTGTGTTGTTCAAGGAACAACCTGAAGCCCCATCTGGTTAAAATGGCGATCAAAGGCGAAGATACGTGGGATTTTCAACCGGCGGGCCACGGCCAGCAGTGAGCAATCGGTGTAACTCCAGTTTTTATCGCTGTATTGTTCAAAAAATTCCCACGTTAGCCGCCGGTCTTCATCCGTAAGTGAGAGATGGTAAAAAGCGCGGCTGGTTTTTAAGTGGCGACCAAATGCAATGGCGTGGGCCGGTCCCAGCCGGGCATTGGTCAGATTCATTGTTTCGATAAACACCCACTCGGTCAGAATTGGCCGAACCCGCCCGGCCAGTGATTTGAAACAGGCAGCGGCCTGCGGATGGTTATCATCTCGAACAAAGTTTAGCGCATGCAGGGCGCTGGTGTCAATCAGCAGTGTACTCATCGGCGGTTTCTGCAACTTGCGGCACAGGAATGTCCGGCACGGATTCAACACGCTGGCCGTACAAGTAACGGTCTACGTTGGCGCTGGCGTCGCCCGGCCCCTCAATCTCCTCTCCCACGCCGATGACCTGCCAGATTGGGTCGTTTTCCAGCACATCTTTTTGGCGTGCTTCAATCACCTCATCCAGCAGATGGCGCAACACGGCAGCCATACTTTGACCGGTTACAAACGCTTCAGATTTCAGAAATTCATACTGTTTTGATGTCAAAGATATTTGCAGGCGATTCATACATCGCTTCCGTCAATTTGGTGTTTGTACATCATATTGTATTTTATTTTAAAGTGATGTCAACAGTGTGTGGTTCACGCCGGGAAATCGAGCGCGTAGCCGGCCTGACTGGGGGCATAATTGTGCATTTGGTGCAGCGCCACGTCCAGAGTATGCAGCGAAAGCAGAATTATTTCAAGGCGCGTGTCGCCAAATTGGGCCAGGGCGGCGGCGCAGCGAGTCATCATATTAGTCAGGGGGGTGTTGGGGAACGCCTGCGCAAATTGCTGCAACATCTGTTGCAGTTGCGCCGCGCCGTCTTCGGCCTGATTTTGGGCAAAGGCGGCGGCGCACAATTCAGCCGAATCGGCCAGATTGCCCTGGTTGGCCGAGTGGGCCAGCTTTTGCAGGGCCAGCACGGCCTGCGCCGTGGCGGTGGGATGGTTGGCCCGCAGCGAGCGCCAGTGCTGCAGATAGTACGCCTCGTCACCGGCAATCCGGGCCAGCGCCAGCCCAATTTCACCGCGATGGGTGGGGTTGCCGGTTTGGGCCAGCAGGGCAAAAATGGGGTCAATGGCCTGGTTGGCGCGCAGTTTGCCCAACGCCGAAGCGTAGGCAATTTTCAGCACCGGGTTGGGTTCGCGTTCCAGTTTTTCCAGAAAATCGGGAATACTTTCTTCATCGCCCAGCATACTCAGGGCGCGGGCAGCGTTGGCCTCAAGCAAGTGGTAGCCGGAAAAGAGCAGCTGGCGCAAGGCCGGCACAGCCCGCCGGTCGCCCAGCCGCCCCAGCGAACGGGTGACCACAAAGCTCAACTCTGACCGGTCTTCGCCCAGCGAAGCCAGCAGCGCGTCCACCAGTTCGGGGTCTGCGGGCAGCCGCCCAATCGAATGGATGGCTTCGTAGCGCACGTTGAAGCTGGGGTCGTTGAGCGCCTCAATCAATTCAACACTACTGAGCGGGTTGCCGGCGTCGCCCATTTGCTCGGCTACTGCAATGAGCGTGTCTTCGCTGGCGGCAAAATTGTAGCGTATCAGCGATTGCAAGGCCCGTACCGGGTTGCCGCGCAAAAACATACCGGCCAGCCGGCCAAAGGGCGTGGCGTCTTCGGTGCTGAGTCTGGACACTGCCCAAACTCCGGCGGCAAGCAGAATGACACTCAGCGCAAAAACCGGCGTGTACGGGGTGAGCCGGACCGGGCCCAACTCTATCAAAAATCCATCCGACAGCCGCAGAATCTGCCCAATTAACAGCGGTCCCACGCCGCTGATTAACCCAAACCAGGCGTAGTACACCGAAGTATAGTGGGTAGCGTTGTCGGGCGGGACGGCGTTGACATAAAGATAGCGTATCCAGCTAATTCGCCAGGCCAGCGTTCCCAACCCGGCCACAAAGGCAATTACAAAGGCAACCGGCAAACTCAGCGAGCTGTGCTGGGGCATCAAAAACCAGGCCACGGGTAGCACCAGCAGCAAAAACATACTGAACTGCATAATTGGCTGGCTGCCGTAGCGGTCGGCGGTCCAGCCCCACCAGTAGGATGATACCAGTGCGCCCAGATATGTGCTGACGCTGAGCAACACAATGCTGCCTTCACTGAGGCCCACGTATTCTTTCATATATAGGGGGATGAACGAAATCATCGCCGTGGCGCCCACGGTGCCCAGCCCCAGGGCCAGCAAAAACAGCAGAAAGTTTCGATTTTTGAGGGCGCGCTGCATACCCCGCAAAGTGCCGGCGGTGTTTCTGACTCCGGCCGACACCGCCGCCGCACCGCCCGGCACGTGCGCGTACACCCACACCGACGTGAATCCAAATATGAGGCCCACCGTTATCAGCAGGATAAACCGGTTCAACCCGGTGCTGGCATCAATCACAAAGCCCGCGCCAATGGTCACCAGAATACCGGCCACGGTGGTGCTCATGCTGTTGAGCGCAATAAATTTGCCGCGAATGGTATCCGGGATGGCCTCTTTGCGCCACGGGTAGCCGCCCGTTTCGGCAATGGCCCGGCACAGGGCAAATAGAAAAATGATGGCCGCCACCCACCAAAAGGTGGCTTGCTGCCCAAATCGAGCCAGTACCAGCGGGGTGAGCAGCATAAACGCAAAGACCACGTTGCGCGTGCCCCAAAAGGTGATGAAGGTGCGCTTGTACCCAAAGCGCGCCACCCACGGCGCAATAAACGGCGACACAATGCCCACAAACGGCACCAGCGACAGCATAAAACCGATTTGCGCCGAATCGAAATTTAACTCGCTCAGAAACAGCACAAAAACCGAGCCGCTGAAAGTCAGCAAAAAGAAGCCGGTGTTCAGCGAATCGCCGGCTACCAGCCACGGCAGCCGCCGGATTTTTTCAACATCGGTCAGGGGAGCAGATTGTGTTGTCATGGGACAAATCCTACTTGAGGATGAATAGATAGAGCCGGCCGCCATCCACATCCTGAATGTGCGCCGGGGGGCGGTCGCCCAGCCAGCCGTTCAGCACCTCTTCTGCCGGGGTGGTGGTAGCGGCGTCGGCGTCGTAAATCCAGAGGACATCAGTTTGGGCGGCAATGCCGTTGAGCAGGTCGGTGGTGCGCCGTTCCACAGAATCGCTGGCGGGGGTGTAGTCATCCAGCATAAAAAACCGGTATTTTCCGCGCAGATAGGGGTAGAACCAATCGTACACGGGGTGACTGTTGAGCAGCAGCGCACCGGTCACCTCCTCATTTTGCAGGCGGCTGATGGTGGCCGAGTAGGGGCTTTGCCGCAGCCGCACCTCAAAATAGCTGTCTTTCAGGGCCAGCCCGGCGGGAATCAGACCCAGCAGCAGCAGCGCCACCAGCGCCGCCAGACTCCAGTTGAGCGCCCGGTTGAGCCGCGCGCGCGGCGGCCAGATGAGCCACAGGAACTCGGCGGCCAGCACAGTAAACAGCAGCGTGCGCAGCAGGACGGTGGCGGCAAACAGCCAGCGCTCTTCCGGGAAGATGATGAAGTAGAAGTTGGCCTCGATGATGTTGGCTACGCTGAGCAGCACGGCGTAGGTCACGCCGCGCAGGTTGGGTAGCAGCAGGGCAATGAAAAACAAAATCCAGCCGAGCCACTGCGGGCTGTAGCCTTTGGACCACAACATAAACAGGCACAGCGTAAAGCCCACAAACGCCAGACTGTGGCGCACCTTGTGCCATTGGATGCCGGGCCGGGTGTAAAACCAGCCGTAAATCAGGGCGGCCACGCCGGTAACCAGCAGCCACGGGATGCGGCTGGGCGGCGCGTCGCCGGGGGTCCAGTCCAGATTGCGCATATCCAGCGGGATGATGCCGTAATCAAAGTTGCCGTCAATCAGCGCCCACACGGTTTCCCACGGCTGGCGCGCGCCGGTAATCTGCTGCGAGCCGAGAATCAGGGCCGGGTTCATCCGGTAAAACGGCAGGCCGATGAGGATGACCGTGGCCGCAAAAATTGCCACGTAAATGACGGTGCGCCGCACGTCGAACGGCACAATGAATTGCCAATTGTGACCTGTCAATTGTGAATTGTGAGTTTGCTTCAGGGTTGCTTTGCCGTTTGACAGCGAAAGCGTGTACCGTTTTTGGGAAAATAGTTGCACGGCCACCGGCATCAGAAGCAGCGGGATGAGTTTAATCATAAAGCCGACGCCGGTGAACAGCGCGCTCAGCCAGGGCCGGTTTTTGAACAGCAGGTAGAGGCTGAGCAAAAAGAAAAAGAGGGGATAGCTTTCAAACCAGCCGGTGAGGGTGTACACCGGCACAAACAGCGCGGCGTAAATCCAGGCGGGGCGGAGGGCGTGATGAATGGCGGATGGCGAATGGCGGTTGGCAGGTTCGCTATTTGCGGATTGGCCCGTTTGTTCACGAGTGAGATCCAGCGCAAAAAGGTAGAGCAGGATGAAGTTGCCCATTTCAAACAGCAAAAAGAAGCCACCCAGCAGCAGGGTGAACCACAAGTTGGCAAACTCCCACGGCGGCAGCAGCGAACTGAGCTGGTACAGGGCAATCATCACCAGCGGGAAGAGCGGCGGGTAGGTGGTCCACAGATTATCGTAGGGGTAGTACCCCTGGTGGGTCAGCTCGGCAAAGCTGCGGTACCAGTAGAAATCGGAGAAATCCAGCACCAGCCCGCCGGGCCGGAAGGCAGCCAGCGCCAGCGCCCGGAAGGTGACAAACAGAATCAACAGCAGGATGAAATCGGTGTGGGTGCGGTAGAGGCGTAATACGTGTTGCGTAAAACGTGAAGCGTAATTTGGTTGCAAGGTGGATGAATCATTTGTCATTTGCAGTGTCGCAGGGACGATTCGCCATTCGCCATTCGCAGATTCGCCATTCGTTCGCTCACTCGCCGGGTTGCAGGGCCGGTTCCGGCTGGCGGGCGGCGGTATCTATGTGGCCCAAATTGAGCGCCCGCGAGAACCCAAACAGGTAGGTCACCAGCCCGGCTACCGGAATAAATGTCCACAATTGCACCAGCCGCAGCAACAGCACCGTCAGCCCGGCATCGGCGGTGGAGATGCCAAACAACGCCAGCAACCCAATCAGCACCGCATCGAACTGGCCCAGCGCGCCGGGCGTCAGCGGCACAGCCGTGGCCAGCGCCCCCACCATCGAACCGAACAGGCTGACGCTGAACGGCTCTAAAATCCCCAAACTGAGCAGGATGAAATAGACCATCAGCGCGTCCCAAATCCACACAAAAAAACTTTGGGCCATGATGACGGCCAGCGTGAGCGGGTTTTTTGCCAGCACGCGCACGCCCTCAATCAGTGAGAAGCCAAAATCCAGAATTTTCTGGTAGATGGCCCACAGTTTGGGGGGCAGCAGTTTTTTGAGCGGCCCAAAGTTGCGCAGCCACGTTTCTGCGCCGGGGATGAGCAGCAGCCCGGCCACGCCCAGCACCAGCAGGATGCCCATCGTCGCCAGAAATTGCAAAACCTCCGGCGGAATTTTGCCGGGCAGGGCCAGCCACGCGCCGG
>RFJF01000319.1 GCA_003695455.1 Chloroflexota bacterium | reverse complement strand
TTGCCGACCACCCCCGGTTCCGCTGGTTAGGGCCGCATAAAGGAATGGTGCATTTGGCACTGGCCTCCATTACCAACGCCTGTTTTGACCTGTGGGCCAAATCTCGCGGCGTGCCGCTGTGGCGGTTGCTGCTCGATATCTCGCCGGAGCAGGTGGTCAACACGCTGGATTTGAGCTATTTGGAAGATGTATTGACCCGTGAAGATGCGCTGGCAATTCTGGCGGCAAACCAGCCGGAGCGCAGCCAACGCCAATCTGTTTTGCAAGCGGGCTATCCCGGCTATGATACCTCGATTGGCTGGTTTAACTATTCTGATGAGCAAATCAGAGAAAATGTAAAAGAAGCCGTGGCTAATGGTTTTACAGCCATGAAGCTGAAAGTAGGCTCGGCAGACTCTGAACGGGATATTCGACGGACATATCTGGTGCGCCAGGCCGCCGGCGACAACGCGACCATCATGCTGGACGCCAACCAAAGCTGGTCGCTGCCTAAGGCCATCCGGGTTTGTCTGCAACTGGCCGATATGTCGCCCTACTGGATTGAAGAACCCACCCACCCCGATGACGTGTTAGCTCACCAAACGCTGGCGCGGGCCATTGCCCCCATAAAGGTAGCCCTGGGCGAACACGTACCAAACCGGGTAATGTTCAAGAACTTCCTGCAAGCCCAGGCCGCCAGTTTTGTGCAGGTTGATGCCACCCGCGTGGGCGGCATCAGCGAATTTATTACCGTCAGCCTGCTGGCCCGTAAATTTGGCGTGTCGGTGGTGCCGCACGTTGGCGATATGGGCCAGATTCACCAACATATGGTATTATTCAATCACATTGCGTTGGGGCATGAAGCCATTTTTCTGGAACACATCCCCCATTTGAGCCAACATTTTCTGCACCCTGCTGTGGTTACCAACGGCGTGTACAAAATACCGCAAGAGCCGGGCAGTAGTTCTGATTTTGTTGAATAACGGAGTAATTTGTGAAAAAAGAACACTTTTTTGTAACCGGCGCATTAGGATGTTTGGGCGCATGGATTGTGAAAAATCTGGTGCAGGAACGCGTGCAGGTTACCGTGTTCGATTTAGGCACCGATACCCACCGCCTGAAACTGATTATGGATGCGCCCGGAATTGCCCAGGTTACGTTTGTGCAGGGCGACATCACCAACCGCGAGGCTGTAATCCGCGCTGTGCAGCAATCCGGCGCAACCCGAATTATCCACCTGGCAGGGTTGCAAGTTCCCGCCTGTAAGGCCAACCCCACGCTTGGTGCGCGGGTCAATGTGGTTGGCACGGTCAACGTGTTTGAAGCGGCAAAAGAGACCGGCATCAAACAGGTTACTTATGCCAGCAGTGTGGCTGTTTACGGCCCGCCCACTGATTACGCCGAAACGCTGGTTTCGCACAACGCGCCGCTGCGGCCGCGTAGTCTGTACGGCGTGTACAAACAGGCCAATGAAAACACGGCCAAAATCTACTGGCAGGATGAGGGCATTGCCGCCATTGGCTTGCGCCCTTATATTGTGTACGGGCCGGCCCGCGACCAGGGAATGACTTCGGCGCCCACAAAAGCGATGATGGCCGCGGCGGCGGGCCAACCGTACCACATCCCCTACGGCGGCACGGCCGGTTACCAACTGGCCGATGACGTAGCCCGAACCTTCATTCAGGCCGCGCGCACCCCGTTTGAAGGGGCAGATGCCTTCAACATCAAAGGCGCGGTTGTGCATATGAGTGAAATTGTGGCCGCCATTGAGCAGGCCGAGCCATCGGCCAGAGGGCGAATCACCTTTGATGATACATCGCTGCCGTTTCCTGCCGGGCAGGATGACGCCGCGCTGAAACAGGTATTGGGCAGTGTGCCGGATACATCGCTGGCAGAGGGCGTGGCCTTTACCGTCAACCATTTCAAAAAAGCACTGCAGCGCGGGCAAATAAACCCCAAAGAAATGACCAGATAGTTGATGATTTTTTGCTTTTGTCTGTGCTCCTCTTTTCATCAGGATTCATTTTTCCAAACGTAAATTTTGACGTAACCTAACTTTGGTTAGGTGACAGTCCGGCCAAAATTTGATACCCTGCTGGTAGACAGTTAAATCTTTCAGGCGTGGAGCGAGTTGCACCGTTTGCGGCGGAACACTCATTTCACGCCTGTCCCTTTAAATTTAACCAGAGGTAAGCCTGTGAAACAAGATAAATTTCTCATCGGTATTTTGGCCGGGATTGTGCTGCTGGTTGTCGTCGCCGTGGTGGTGGTTCTCAGCCGCAGCCCCGGCAGCGAGGCGTACCGCACCGACAACTCGCCGGAAGCGGTGGTGTACAACTACTTTCTGGCCGTGCAGCGCAAAGATTTTGAGAAAGCGCACGGCTATCTGTCTGACGACCTGAAAAACAAACCGGACCTGGACCAGTTTATTATTGACATGAGCAGGTCGTCAGATTTTCAGGAATTCTCGCTGAAAATTGGCGAAATCAGTTCCGGCGACGAGCTTACCCAGGTCAACGTTTCGCTCACCCGGTTT
>RFJF01000318.1 GCA_003695455.1 Chloroflexota bacterium | reverse complement strand
GTTTAATCTGGAATATGCCCCCATTCTCAACCTGCGAGACGATGAAACGGTGTACGTACAAGAAAAACAGCACGGTGAACTGGTTTTTGTGCCGTGGCAGCGCGTGCCGGATTTTTCAAAATCTACCCGCTACGACCGCCACTTTGTGCTGGATACAGCTACCGGCCAAATCCAGTTTGGGCCGTCGGTGCGCCAGCCCGATGGAACCGTCCGCCAGTACGGGCGGATTCCCGAATCCGGCCGTCGAATTCAGATTAACCGTTACCGGTACGGCGGTGGAACCAAAGGAAATTTACCGGCCAACAGTCTTCAGGGGTTAACCACGGCGCTGGCCTACATTTCCCGGGTGACCAACCTGAACCGGGCCAGCGGCGGGCGTGACCAGGAAAATATGGATGAAATCAAGGCCCGGGCCAGGCGAGAGTTGCGGGCGCAGCAGCGGGCCGTGACCCCGGAAGATTACGAGGATTTGGCCAAAGGCGCTACCCGAACCGTAGAACGGGTAAAATGCAATGTTCCCCAAAACAGCAATGGTCGCTTACCGCCGGGGGTTGTGGAAATTCTGGTGGTGCCGGCAGTGGCCGATTCGCTCCGGGCCGGAGATTTGTCCCGGCTGAATATTGACGAGCCGCTGGCAAACACCATCAAATCATATCTGGATAAGTACCGGCTGCTAACCACCATTCTGCATGTCAAAGAGCCTGATTACATTGGCGTACAGGTGCAGGCAGATATTGTTCCCTCCGAGTTTGTTCAGCCGGAAATTGTGAAAGCCAGAATCATTGATAGCCTTAACACATTCATCAGCCCGTTGAACATTGCCCCGGACCCCGAGCAACTTGACGATTTGATGGGCAGTAATTGGGAAGGCTGGCCCTTTGGACGCGCGCTCTACATCCCCGAGATTTTTTCGCTCATCCAGCGAATACCGGGCGTAAAACACGTGCTGGATGTAAAACTTAACTGGCGTCCGGTCATCCCCAGAGAAGAAATGCCACTGGATGGCGAAGAAGAACGGCCGGAATCAGAAGAGGATTTGACGCCGGTCACCAAAAAAGTGTTCAAAATCCGCCCAAACGCGTTGCTCTGCTCGTTAAACCACAAAGTTGTCATGGTAGACCTTGACAGCGAGGAAGAAGAATAGCATGGCAACAATAAAAACCACGCAAACGCCCGTTACCAAATCGCCGTGGAATGGCGACCCGCCGGCGCAAGCCGGCGCCGTGCAACAAACGGGCCAAAAAATCAGCCCGGTGGTTGTATCACACGTCACCGATTTCTGCCGCCGTTACCCCGGCGAACAAGTTACCTTTTTTACGCAGGTTGAATTTTTAAAGGCACAGTCCAACCTGACACTCAGAGTCAGTATGCCCAACGGACTTGAACTGGGAGAATACCACGCCGACCCAAAATTGAACGGTCTGCTGCCGTATGTTGAAATTGAAAAGAACGCGCGCTACCTGGTCTGGTTTCTTGAAGGCAATCTGCCGGCCGGAAGCAGCTTTGAGTTTCAGGCTGAAGCCAGAGTTGGGCCGGCCCAGTTGAAAATAAATTTTGAAAGTCAGGCCGTTGTCACCAACTCCGCTCACCATATTCTGACTCAGGAGTATGCAACCGTTAATGTTGAACCCAAAGGCGGATATTTGCGTTACTTGCCAGAACTTTACGAGCAGGATGAATTTATGGGCCGGTTTTTGATGCTCTTTGAAAGTTTCTGGTCTCCCATTGACACGCAAATTGACAGTATTGCCAACTATTTTGACCCCAGATTAACTCCGGCGCGCTTTCTGCCGTGGCTGGCATCCTGGCTTGATCTTGAACTGGATGAATCCTGGCCCGAAGAAGGGGTTCGGCAGCTGATTCGGTGGGCCATTGCGTTGCACCGCAGCCGGGGAACCCGGTGGGGGCTGCTCAAATACCTTGAACTGTACACCGGACAAACGGCAGAAATTGTTGAGCAGCGCGCCGAAAATTTTATTCTGGGTGCGGATTCCAGATTAGGCCCCGGTATTGCCCTGGGGCACGGAAATGTTCCCCACACCTTTACGGTTACGCTGCGCCTGCCTCCTGTTCAGGCTTCGACAAAACAGGAGCAGAAACGGCTGGAGGATGTTCGGCGGCAAACCATTGAGGCCATCATCGAGCGCCAAAAGCCGGCGCACACCGTTTACACGCTGCATCTGGAACCGCTCAACGTAAATAATGAACTGGCAGAACCGGCCAAACCGGCGCAGCCGGTTGTAAAAAAAGATAACGAAATTGCCGCCCAGGCCGCAATTTGGTTCAAATTAGATGATTAATCAAGGTGGCTGACATGAATTCGGAAGAATTATTCCAACATTATCCCGCAAAAAGAATCAAGCCGTTTGACGGCATGGCAATTACCGCCGCAGTTTGGGACGAAGCGCACGAATACCATCGCCGCAGCCAGGGGTTGCACGCGCTGTTTAGCCACGGCGCCGGCATCCTGTCCGGGCTTGAGGTGATTGCCAGCGACCCGCCGGATACGTCATTGTATATTTTGCCGGGCATTGGCATTGACCAGACCGGGCAGGTGATTGTTCTGCCACAGCCGGTAGCCTACGATATTGGACACGAAATGGAAGGACTTTTTCATTTGGTACTGAGTTACGGCGAAAGCAGCCCCAAGGCCGAAAACGGCAGCCAGTTGGAAGGTGCGCCTACGTACATTCACAGCGAATTTTCAATATCGGCCCAGGTTACGCTGACAGATGACCCCGGCATTGAATTGGCCCGTATTCGCCGCAGCAGCCGAAAATCTGTGTTGCTCAACGCCAAAAACCCCATTTTCCCTGACCTCGACGAAGTGGACCTGCGCTTTCGGCAGGAAGTAGGCGCACCGCCGGAGGTGAAGGTTGCGGTCAGTTATTTGGGTGATGTATCTGACCCCCGGCACGGGCGGGGCGCCACCTATTTGGCCCAAAACCTCAATCATTCCGGCAAGTTTCGGATTTCTGTAGAAGACAATGTGGTCATTGGCCCCGGCATTGTAAGTAATACTCTGATTTATCTGGTTGGACAGGGCGATTTTGAACTGTCGGCAGGGGCAATGAACGGGTTGCGCAATTACGTGCGCCGGGGCAACGGCACATTGCTGATAGAAAGCATTGATGACAAAGCCGAAGCCAGTTTTATGAAGATGTTAACCGCCAAAGATATGAAACCGGAACCGTTAAAGCCGGAGAGTCGCTTGTTGACCCGCCCCTATTATTTTGCCGCGCCGCCGCCGGGGTACCAAACCGAGGGTAACCCGAGGGTGGAAGCCGCCGGGGGCGTCATTTTCAGCACCAACAATTACGGCCTGCTGTGGCAGGGTGAGCGTCAGGGACGGCTGGCTTCACGGGAAGAAATACGGGCCGCGGTTGAGTGGGGTGGCAACATTATCACCTACGCCGCGGAACGTCGTCGGTTTGGAGGCTGACGATAATCGCACAGTGCTATGAATCAACAAACCAAACTGGAAATCATCAACCACGACGGCTGGCGCAAAGAATTTTCTCTAACTAAAGGGATTGTTCACATTGGCAGCGCAGACACCAACGATGTTGTGCTGAATGACCGCTATGGCAGCGGTGTTGCGCCCTTGCAGGTGCAACTGATTACCACCACCAACGGCCACACCGTTCACAAATTGATAAATCTGGGTGACGCAGACATTGTGGTGGGCAGCGAACAGGAAAGTGTGCTTGCGCCCCGTTCCGTGCTCAACCTGACAGATGGTTTGCAATTCAAACTGGGAGAATTCACCCTGATTTTTCACGCCGGCAACAGAGATGAGACAGCCTCGGTGCAAAACAGCCGCTCAATTGGGTTGAAATTGAAGATGCCAACTACGCAACTCAACCCCAACCGGTCGCTTGAAGGGTTGGTGACGGTGTGCAATCTGGGCCGGCGGGTTGGCGCCCGGTTTGACCTGTCGCTTGATGGGTTGGAGCCGGACTGTTTTGACATTGCCCCCGGCCCGCTGCTCTCGTCCGGCGCAGAAAAAGATGTTCTCTTCCGTTTGCACCACCGCGGACACAAGCCGCTGGCAGGCAAGTGGCGCATTGTCATCCGGGCCATGGCCCCGGAAACGTACCCCGGCGAACAGGCCACAGTATCTCAAATTATTGATGTGCTGCCTTTTTACCGGCACCAACTGAGTCTTGTGCCAACCAAAAAAATCACAACCCGCCCCCCAGAAACCACAACTCCGGCCCCGCCACCTGCTGCGCCCGCTGCAAAACAGGATGCCGGGTGGGGTGCACCGGTTGAGGATAGACCCGCACCGGCGTTGGTTGTCAAAGCCGGCGCGCCGCGAAAACCGGCAAATCCTGCCCAACCTCCAACCGCTCCGGTCTCCGCAGCACACCCGGATTGGTGGTCGGAACCGGTTGAAACAATGCCGCCGCCACAGGTTCAGGCACCGGCATCGCCTGAAACGGAAGCGTTGTGGGCGGCAGATGCAGAACCGGCGCAGTTACAAACCGTTGAAACAACTGAATTGCCATCGTTGGCCGGTCCGGAGACCCAAACCAGAACACACACCAAAAAAGAATCGCCGGTTGAACGCAACCAGGAAAGCGATGCAATCCAACCCGAAACCATCGCCGAAACTGCCACACATCAGGATGAAACAACCGCTGCACCAGACAGCGAGCCGGCCAATGCCGGGGCGGAATCTTTGCCTGCGCCGGTGGCAGAATCACCGGATGCACCGGAAGAAGAACTCATTTTGGTCATTGACACACCCGATGAAAAAATTGAATTGTCAACTCCGGTTCAATCAGAGCAGCCGGAGCAGCACACAGAATCCAATTCCAACCCGGATGACCGGAAACCGCGCGGCCCCGCAGCCGATGCGTGGGACGGCGAGTTGGAAACAGAGTCATCGGGGCAGGTGACGCCGGCCCAAAAACTGAAGGTCGCAGTTCGGCCGGCAAAGCCTGACTCAATTGTAAAAGAAGAGGAAGAAGACTGGTGGGCCACTCCGTAAAACTCTCTGTGTTCACAATTATGTTCAGGGCCGTTGTTTTGTTGGGGGCGGGGCTGCTGTTGATGTTCGGTTTGGCTGCCGGGGCGGTTGCCCAGCAGGAACCGTTAACCGTAACCCTGACCAACGTTGAAAGCCGGGATTTTCCGGAGATTTCGGCGTGGTTGACGGTATCGGATGCCGGCGGCCCGGTGGAAAATTTAACGGTCGAGAATTTTGAGATTTTTGAGGACGACCAGCCGCTTGCTGCCGGTTCTGTCACGGTTGAACCTGCCTCGATGGCGGATTTGCGGCTGGTTTTTGCCATAGATACCAGCACCACCGACGCCAACCTGGCCGAAGCCAAAGCGGCAGTAGTCAACATGATGAGCAAACTGGGGCCGGCAGACAAGGCCGCCTTGCTGTCTTTTGGCAACAAGGTAAATCTGGAATACAACTTTACCAACAACATCACCGCTCTGCAGGCCGCTGTGAACCGTCTGAGTCCCCGGGGAGAAAAAACGGCGCTGCATCAGGCAACCATTGACGCCGCCGCAATGCTCGGCAAATTATCTGCCGGACGAAAAGCCATCATCATTGTTACCAACAGTGTTGATAACACCGCCGGCCCCTCGCCCGATGAGGTGTTTGCCCAAATTCAACAAAGCGGCGCGCCCCTGTACATTATTGGCCTGGGCGAAAAAGTGCAAGGCCCCCACCCGCTCAAAACGCAGGCCGCGTTAACGGGTGGACAATTTTTTGCGCTGAAAACAACTGACTCTGTGCAAAATGTTTTGCTGGAACTTGAAAAATCATTGCGAAAAGGCTACCGGGTTTCGTTTCACTCCAGTCTCAAAGCCGATAACCTGTCTCACGCGCTGTCAATCAACGTATCGGGGGCGGCAGGACAGGGAGGCACAACCGGCCGGTTTGTAGCCACCCCCGGCAAAATAGTGGTGACCCCGCAGGGTATTGCCG
>RFJF01000317.1 GCA_003695455.1 Chloroflexota bacterium | reverse complement strand
GTATCGTATTTTACCAAGCAGTTGGCAAAACTGGGCTTTGTGGTCTCTCTTGACCCTGCCCTGACCGCTGCTTGAAGGCTATTTTCAAGGGAGGCCAGTACCCGGCCATCAGCCCGTTGCCCACCCCCTGAACGCCGGTTGACGGTCAATTTGATTGAGAGTACAATCACCCCACCAGAAACTCAACACGCAAAAGAGGATTTCATGAGCAAACCATTTAACTACGGCGGTCAGGCCGTCATCGAAGGGGTTATGATGCGCGGCCGCAAACACATGGCCGTGGCAGTCAGAGACCCGCAGGGCCAGATTGTGCTGCACACCGAACCCCTCAACCCCAGAATTTACTCCAGCTTCATCAACAAAGTTCCGTTTGTGCGGGGGTTTACCCTGCTGTGGGATGCCTTGGTGCTGGGCATGCGCACGCTGATGTATTCGGCAGATGTGGCAATGGGTGAAGAAGAAGCCGAATTTTCCGGCCCAATGGCCTGGGGAACCGTGGCAATTTCGATGATTTTGGCGGTGGGCATTTTCTTTGTCAGCCCGCTGGCCCTGATTGCCGTGCTGGACAAATTTGTTGAAATCCCCCTGCTGGTTCAACATTTGATTGAAGGCGTTGTGCGGCTGGCCCTGTTTATTGGCTACGTGTGGGCCATCAGCAAAATGGAAGACGTGAAGCGCGTATTTGGTTACCACGGTGCCGAACACAAAGCCATTAACGCCTACGAAGCCGATGTGGAGCTGGTGCCGGAAAAGGTAGCGCAGTGCAGCATTGTGCACCCCCGGTGCGGTACGGCCTTTTTGCTGATTGTGATGGTTATTTCCATCTTTGTATTTGCACTGGTGGGCAACCCCAATATCTGGATAAAAGTAGCCTCGCGGATCATTTTGATTCCGGTGATTGCCGGTATTGCCTACGAGTTTCTCAAATTCAGTGCGGCGCACCACAGCAACCCCATCATCAAAATTCTGGTAGCGCCGGGACTGGCCCTGCAAGGCATGACCACCCGCGAGCCGGACATCAGCATGCTCGAAGTCTCGATTGCCGCGCTCAAAACCCTGCTGGCCGAAGAACAACTCAACGTTGAACCGGCCCCGGTGGAAACCGGCGATACAGTGGCGGCCCAAAGTTCAGCCGGGATGTGATGTTCTCACAGCTTCTGTGAAATTTGGCTTAACTTTAATTTTAGAATAAACTACCGGCACCCACCCATCGTTAACCAAACTTAATAAATGGAGGCAACAACCGTGCAAGACATTGGTATCCGAAGCAAAAAAGTGGGCCTGGAAGCCCACGGAATTACCAACCTGGGAAACGTGTACTGGAACCTTACCACAGCCGCGCTGTATGAAGAGGCAGTCAAACGCAATGAAGGAACCGTGGTACACCTGGGGCCGCTGGTAGTTAACACCGCGCCACATACCGGCCGCTCGCCAAATGACAAATTCACCGTAGATGAACCTTCTACCAGTGACCAAATCTGGTGGGGCAGCGTCAATCGTTCCATCCCGCAGGAGAATTTTGTTGACCTGCACCGCCGTATGACGGCCTACTTGCAGGGCAAAGATGTATTTGTGCAAGATTGCTGGGCCGGCGCAGACCACGATTACCGGCTGGCCGTTCGGGTCATCTCCGAGCGCGCCTCGGCCAGTTGGTTTACCCGCAACATGTTTGTCAGAGCTACTGCAGAAGAGCAGGAAAATTTTGAGCCGGAATTTACCGTACTCCACTGCCCCAGTTTCCACGGCATTCCCGAAAACGATAACCTGAACTCCGAAACCTTCATTCTGGTTGATTTTTCCAAAAAGATGGTCTTAATTGGCGGCAGCAAATACAACGGCGAAATCAAAAAATCAATCTTTACCGTGATGAACTTTTTGCTGCCGGCCAAAGGGGTTATGCCCATGCACTGCTCGGCCAACTACGGTCCCGCCGGCGATACAGCGTTGTTCTTTGGCCTCAGCGGCACCGGCAAAACCACCCTCTCCGCCGATTCCTCACGGACGCTGATTGGCGACGACGAACACGGCTGGAGCGACCACGGCGTCTTTAATTTTGAAGGCGGCTGCTACGCCAAAGTTATCCGCCTCTCTCCGGAAGCCGAGCCGGAAATTTTTGATACCACCCGCCGCTTTGGCACCATTCTTGAAAACGTGATTGTGGACCCCATCACCCGCCGCGCCGATTTTGACGACGGCTCTATCACCGAAAACACCCGCGCCTCCTACCCCATTGACTACATTCCCAACGCCGCGCTCGACGGGTTGGGCAAAGGGCACCCCAAAAACGTTATTTTCCTGACCGCCGACGCATTCGGCGTGCTGCCGCCTATTTCCCGGCTCAGCCCGGAACAGGCCATGTACCACTTTATTTCCGGTTACACCGCCAAAGTTGCCGGCACAGAACGGGGCGTCACCGAGCCGCAGGCCACCTTCAGCGCCTGCTTTGGCGCGCCGTTTATGGCCCGTCACCCCGGCGTGTACGCCGATTTGCTGGGCCAGAAAATTGCCAAACACAACGCCAAAGTCTGGCTGGTAAACACCGGCTGGAGCGGCGGCCCCTACGGTGTGGGCCATCGCATGGAAATTGCTTACACCCGGGCCATGGTTCACGCCGCACTCGATGGCCGGCTGAACAACGCCGAATTTGTGACCGACCCCATTTTTGGCGTAGAAGTACCAACCACCTGCCCTGGCGTGCCGCCGGAAGTGCTGATTCCGCGCAACACCTGGACCGACAAAGAGGCCTACGATGCGCAGGCCAAAAAGCTGGCCCAGATGTTCAATGAAAACTTCAAGGAATTTGAAGATGGCGTATCGGACGCCGTAAAAGCTGCCGCCCCCAAAGAGTAGCCAGCCCGATTACTCAATTAATCAATTAAAAAGCCTGACGCGTGATGCGTCAGGCTTTTTTGTTGCCTGCCAACCGGCGCTATAAATTGAGCCGTTTGAAAATGGGTTCCGGAATGTGGCGGATGAGCAACATAATCAATTGCCAGATACGCATGGTGTAAACCACGTTGCGCTGTTTTTGAAAGGCGGCAAACACATCGGCGGCTACGCGGCTGGGTTTAGCCGTAACCGGGCCGGGCAGAGGCATTCCGGCGGTCATTTTGGTGCGTACAAAGCCCGGCTTGACGGTGAGCACGTGTACATTCTTTTTTGCCAGCCGGTTGCGCAACCCCGAAAGATACGCCGTAAATGCGGCTTTGGCGCTGCCGTACAGATAGTTGCTCTGGCGGCCCCGGTCGCCAGCCACAGAACTGATACCGATGATGGTTCCACTTCCGCGCTGCTCAAAATCGTTGGCAACAATGTTCAAAATTGAGACCGCGCCGGTGTAATTGGTGTCGATGATTTTTTTGGCTTCGGCAAAATTGCTTTGCGCGGTTTCCTGCGTACCCAAATAACCAAACACGCAAATGACCACATCCGGCGGGTGGGGCAGGTTGGTGTAAAAATCGGCGTGGCCGGCAAAACCCAGCGCATCGAACTCTGCCACCCCGGCGCTAATGCCGTGACGAATTTCCAAATCCGGCGCAACGTCCGCCAGTCGGCCTGAATTACGCGCCGCCAGCGTAATGTCAAAGCCCTCGGCGGCAAATTTGTAGGCCAGCGCCTGCGCCATATCTGACGCAGCGCCCAAAATTAGTACGTGGCTCATTGGGTAATTCCTATTCTGTCAGACTGGTAAGACCTGAATTTGAAGTTTTGGTTGATTTGTTTGAGATGGTTGATGAATTTTTCAGCGTTGGGGTAGCTTTGCATAAACATATCGCGCCCCATCCGCACATCTTTGGTCAGGTACAACCGCCCGCCGTAGGCCAGCACAATTTGGTCCAGCTCATCCAGAAACTCAAACAGGCCGTCCACAATGGGAAAATCCAGCGCCAGCGAGTAGCCCTCCATGGCAAAGGGCAGGTAGCCGTGCTGCTTGCCGTACAGTTTGAGCACCGCCAAAAAAGAGACCATTCCGCGGTCTACAATTTTTTGCAGAATTTCCTGCATGCCCTGCCGGCTGGATTCTTTGGGCAGAATAAACTGGTACTGGGTAAAACCGCGCTTGCCGTAAATGCGGTTCCAGTTTGAAATAATGTCGAGCGGGTAGAAAAAGGCGTTGTAATCAACCACCGAAGTGACCTGCCGGGCGCGCTGTCTGTGAAAATAGAGCGTGTTGAAAATTTTCATTGACAGGGGGTTGAGCACAAAACCGGGCATGAAAAACGGTACGTTCAGCCCCATTTTGGATTTGAGCCGCAGCGGATTCTGCCGCTGGGCCGGCTTTTCCAAATCTGATACGCGGGCGTGCCGGCCGCGCATTAAAATGCCCCGCCCCATATTTTTGCCGCGAGTCATGCAATCAATCCAGGCCACAGAGTAGGGCCAGGATTCAGACTCTTCAAACAAATCCATCAATTCCTGCAAATTTTTGGCCTTGATTGATTCTTGTTTGAAGTAGGCGGTTTCTACGGGCAGCAAGCGCAGGGTAGCGTGCAGCACCACGCCGGTCAGCCCCATGCCGCCGCAGGTGGTCCAGTACAGTTCCGGGTTTTCTTCTTTGGAACAGGTCACCACCGAGCCGTCGCCCAGCATCAAATCAAACGCCACCACGTGGTCGCTAAAGTTGCCGGCCTTGTGCTGGCTTTTGCCGTGTACATCAGAGGCAATGGCCCCGCCCACCGTGATTTTTTTGGTGCCCGGCGTAACCGGCAAAAACCAGCCCTGTGGCACCACCACATCCAGCAGTTCAGACAGCAGTACCCCGGCCTGACAGCGGATGATTCCCTGTTGGGCATCGAACGACAGGAATTTGTTGTATTTGAGGCTGGAAATCACGTTGGCCGCCAGCGCCGAATCGCCGTAGCAGCGGCCGTTGCCGCGGGCAATGATGTTGTTGGTGCCGGTCACAATTTTCCGCAGGGTGGCAATGTCTTCAAACTCGTAAACCTTGACCTCGGTTTGGGGGTAGTTGCCCCAGTTGCTAATGCGGGAAAGCCCGGATTTCTGTGTTGCCGCAGGGCGTTTTGTTTTGAGTTTGCCGGCCAGGTTGCCGGCTTGTTCTTTCAACCGGCGGCGGGTGGCTTTGCCGGATTTTGGGGCCAGAAACAGCATAGCCAGCGCCCCCAGCAGCGCGCCCAGCAACAGTAGCGCCACCGATTGAAACCTGTTATCCGGCGGCGGGCAAATCTGGCGGCACAATCGGCGTTGAACAGACGGCGCCGCATTTGCATACTTTGTCAGCCGATTCCGTTTTGACATTTACTCCTGAATATCCTTTCGAGCCGGTTCTACGTAACCGGCAAATTTGCAACGCCCCCCATTATGGAACAAACCCCAAATTTTACAAATTTTCCGGCTGCAAATCAGTCGTGCCGGGTTGCAACCTAGCCCAAACTACAGATTGGTGGTATACTTTCGGTTTGATTGGCGATTGACGTGAAGGACACTACTGTGACAAAGAACATTCCAAAAATTACCGTGTTGAATCCGGTGGTGCTGCCCGACAACCGGCGGGTGATGATGGAAATGGTGGTCGAAAATTTACCCAACGCCGGGGCCGGCAGTTCGTGCGCGGTGAATTTTTTTGATGCGCCGCCCGTTTCGCCGGGAACGGTTCAACCTGATGTGCCGCCCGCCGCAGGCAACGGCGATGCTGCCAGAACGCCATCGGAGTACCCGGATGTGGAACTCAGCATTCTCAACGGCCAGCGGCAAGAAATTGCCAGCCTGTTGATTGTGGAACACAAAGAGGCCGTCACCTCGCTGACGCTCCATTTGCGCAGCGTTCCCAACCCGGCAGATACGTACACGGCCCGCGCCCACATGACCCTGAACCAACAGCCCATTGCCACGGTAGAAGTACCGTTTGAACTGAATCCGCAGGCTAATTAATGGACAGCTCTTTTGGTTTTTTTCACTGGACCAATTTGCTGATTATTCCCGGCCTGCTAATTGGTTACACCATTCATGAACTGGCCCACGCCTGCACCGCCTACTATTTTGGCGATCATTCGCAGGTTGAGCGCGGAAAGTTCACGCTAAATCCGTTCCGGCACATATCATGGTTTGGCTCCATTTCGTTTCTGATTTTTGGCATTGGCTGGCCCAACCCGGTAGAAATGTATCCGCCCAACCTGCGCCGCCGCCCCATGTCAATGGCACTGACCGCGCTGGCCGGCCCGCTGGCCAGTTTCACATTTGGGCTGGCAGCCATGCTGTTCACCCTGCTGCTGGCCGCCCTGTTGGTACTGACCACCAGCACCAGCACCGACATCATTCTTCAGTTGATTTTTCCCACCGCAGAGAACCTTCCGGAAACATTAAATTTGCAAGCGCTGACTATGGCCTTTACCGGCAAAATTGCCATTGCCAGTTTCTGGATTGCCGCCACCAGCAGTTTGCCCCTGCCCAGCATGGATGGCTTTCTGGTGCTTGTAAGTACCCTGAGTTATATTCAGCACCGGCGCAGCCAAAACCGCGAGGCGCGCCCGCAGGCGGTGCCGGCAACTCCCGGAACAACGCCGCCGGTACACACAACCGCTACCATCATTAATCAGGTGGAACGGCGCAACAATGTGTCAGACATCCATTTTAAGCTGGGCACAGAATACCACCAGGCCGAAAAATACGACGACGCGATTGCCCGCTACCGGCAGGCCATTGCCAACGACCAGAATTTTGGGCCGGCTTACGTCAATTTAGGGCTGGCCTACCTGGCCAAAGGCAAACGCCGCGAGGCCATCCACGCTTTTAGGGGGGCCATTCAATATTCTGACGACCAGAAATCGCAACAAACGGCCTGGTACCAGCTTCACCAGCTCAGCGAGGTAAGCCCCGTAGATGATAACGCCGACGAAGAGCTGGCCGAAATTGGGTCGTCGCCGTGGACAGACACCGCGCCCCGCCCCAACTGGCTGGGCATGGCCGTGAGTACGGTGCTGCTGTTGGCGGCAGGAATTGCCCTGTACAGCTATTTGTGGATGGGGCTGGTTCGGATGCTGCAAACCTGAAAAAGCCCCCATGAGTCACGTTTCCAACACCTCACAACCACGCCGCCGGCTGAATACCTCCCGATTGATTCGAATATTTCTGGCATTGTTGATTGCCGGATACGCCATTTTTTTCTCGGTGCAGCTTTTGCTGCACTACTACTCGTTTGGCTCGCGGGCGCTGGATTTGGGCAACATGGGGCAGGCCATCTGGAACACCAGCCGGGGCAACCTGTTCCACCAAACCAACCAGCCCGGCGCAACCAGCCGGCTGAGCCTGCACGTTGAACCAATTTTGCTGCCGGTCTCTCTGTTGTACCTCATT
>RFJF01000316.1 GCA_003695455.1 Chloroflexota bacterium | reverse complement strand
CCCTTCGGCCACGCCAACCCCAACACCCTAACCCACATTGACCGCCACCCCTACTGCTACAGCAACCCCTACGTCATCCGCCACTATCAGGCCAACCCGCACACCAACGCTAACCCCCAGCCCCACAGCCACAACCGTACCTTCTCCAACAGCTACTGCTGTTCCAACA
Organism: Chloroflexota bacterium; assembly: GCA_003695455.1. Taxonomy (GTDB): domain Bacteria; phylum Chloroflexota; class Anaerolineae; order 4572-78; family J111; genus J095. Next base: position 3,227 of record RFJF01000316.1, on the reverse strand, counting down.
AAAAGTAACACAGTTCAACAAACCCGGCCTGTGGCCGTAGCCGCCAACTTTTCCGGCTTGCCAGATCAACCCGCACTGGCGCTCAACGCCGATACCGCCGATGCCACACCGCTCACCAACGGCAGCATCGCTCTCAATTGGCAGCCGCTTGCCGGAACCCGGCAGTACGATGTTTACAGCGACATGGGCAGCGGCTTTGGTGTGTTTGTACACAAAACACAAACCGAACAACCGGCGTTTATTGACCATACACTGCGGAGTGGTGTTCGGTACCGTTACCGTGTAACCGCGCCGGCTGAGTTGCAGGAACTTGTGCTGGCCCAGCTTGTGGCCGATACCTTTGCCTTGAATCCGGCATATACAGAAAGTACCTCGCGTCAGGTTGAAGAAACTGCTCCTCCCGCTATTTTTGCCGCCCCCACCGCACTTCCTCCCGATGCCGTGTTGCTGGGGCTGGTTAGTGATAACAATTACACCGATGAATTTAACACACTGACCATTGTGGGCGAAGTTCGCAACGATTCAAATCTGGATGTAGGACACACAGACATCACCGTGACATTTTATGATTCCGCCGGAGCAATTATTGGCACGGCCAATGGCGAGACCATGCTCGATGTGATTCCCCCCGGCGAAAAATCCCCGTTTGTAATTACGCTATCTCGCCCACCGGGGCTGGCCTCGCACAGCCTGCGGGCTGTGGCCCGGCCCGTGGCGCCCAAACAGGGAGCGCAACTGGTTGTATCAGAGGTTCGGCGGTTTGAAGATGATGCCGGATTCTTTCATGTAAAGGGAACCGTCAAAAACGTGGGCAGCTCAACCGCCAGGCGGGTGAAGGTGGCCGCGGTCATTTACGCCCGCGATAACCGGGTGATCAATGTAGGGTTTACCTACGGAAGCCCGCCAAAATTGGCGCCCGGCCAGCAAGCCTCATACGACATTATTTTTTCATATTATCCACGCTATGTTACACAACTGGTCATTCCATTTGAAGAGTAACCACTTGTTTGCTTAAAAACCCACCAAACAGCAAAGACCCCCACAATCTGTGGGGGTCTTTGAATGAATATGAAATTAAATAGCAAATTAAAATAAATTTAGACGAAGCAGGTCAATTACAGGTTACCAACAATGTTACTGAATACGTTACCAACAACTGGGCCGAGCAGCAGGAGAATGGCGATGACGACGATGGCGACCAGTACGAGGATAAGCGCGTATTCTACCAAACCTTGACCTTCTTCACGCGGAAGGAATAACATGATCCAACGACCTCCTTTCTTCAGAAATTAAGGGTTTTCCCTCAGACTATACATAGCATACAACCAATATCAGCAGGCTGTCATTAAGAAAATAGTACCGTGATTTGATTATTAATTGTTCGTTGCCCTAGTTTATCACATGATTTTTAAAATGGGCAGGGGCAAAAGTACTGACAATTGGTCATCATTCAGAAATCCAAAAAGTACCCTAATTTTTGCCCAAAAGTACCTTAAAACAGGCGATGTATGAGCCGGCAAGTCAACTTTAATCACTGTTTTTACGTTGGATTGTAACTGCTCAGGGCAAAAGTTTGAATGTGCCGTCTTCAACCACTTGAAGCACCGGGACGTGGTTGGGGTCGCCGTTTTTTGCAAAATTCAGCAAGCCCAGCGGCGTTTCCACCGGCGATAACCTTGCCAGCGAGTCGCGTACCAGCGCGCCGTCCGTGGCATCTGCCCCCCTAAGCGCCCACGCCAGCACCCACACCGCGCTGTATGCCTGCGCTGCCAGCTCATCGGGTGGGCGGCCGTACTCTGCCTGATAGGCCGCCACAAAATTGCGGTTGCTGGTCGATTCACCGCCAATGTTCCAGGCTGCACCGCTGAACACACCATCTACAGCCTGGCCGCCAACCCTCAAAAAATTATCAGAATTAAAACTATTTGCCCCAATAAACTGAACATCATCCGAGACTCCCGCTTGCCGCGCCTGGGCAATAATATTTGCCGCGTCTTCAGACAGGGCAACCAAAATAATAGCGTCCGGCGAAAGCGTTTCCAGGGCCGAAAACTGGCCCGAAAAATCGGCAGCGCCGGTGGTGAACGGCACAGTCGCCAAAATTTCAACACCAGATGCCGCAAGCGCCTGTGAAAATTGCGCCATGCTTAATGTTGAAAAAGAATTGCCGCGGTCAAACACAATCACTACGTTTTGCAGATTCAGCAGCTCGGTGGTGCGGCGGACGGTGTTTGAAATCACCGTGCTTTCCGGCAAACTGGTTCTGAAAATGTAATCGCCAATATCGGCAATACCTTCGGCTACGTTGCTGGTACCAATTACCGGCACGCCTGCTGCTTGTGCCAGCGGGTCGGCGGCAAAAGCCGATTGGGACAGTGTTGGCCCCAGAATTGCCGCCACCTGCTCCTGCTCAATCAGCTTGCGGAACGCCGCCGCGGCCTGCTCGCTGCTGCCGCGGGAATCTTCCCAGATTATCTCCAGCGTTCCATTGCCCAGTAGTTGGGTCTGGTTGATTTCCTGCACAGCCAGCTCAATCCCGCTTTGAATGGATTTCCCCTGCGAGGCCAGCGGGCCGGTCAATGCCTGTACTGCGCCAATTTTGATGGCGCCGGTTAAATTGAGTGGCGTATCGTCAAGCAACGGCGGGTTATCAAACTCAAACCCCACAATTTCCTGAGCCTGTTCTACCCCTACAATACACAATTTCCAGCCGGGCTCAATCAGGTCAACATCGTCAATGGTGGCGTAAGAATCATCAATTTTGGCTTTGGCGTTGGTGGCTTCAAAAATGGCAGGGAAAGCCAGCACATCACCGTAAAATTTATCGGACAGCTTGCTCAGCCAATCGTCAATTTGCACAATTACATCACGTTTGCACACAATTTCATCGGGTTGAGTTTGCGCCGTTGTGGGCGTAACCTGCACCAGCAACAGCAACAGTACAACAGCCGCTATGACTTGCTTTGGCATAAAATTCTCCCTGCGTAACTTGCTCTCAATTATAACAGTTTTAAGGTTGTGATGTTAGTTTGTTGGCAAAATTTCTGATAGACGCGACCGGTAGAAAATGGTATCATGAGGCGGTCACCCGGAAAAATTTTAATATCAGCAGCGATTGGACTATAATATTTGCTCCTCACACTGCCTGTGCGGCAATCGGGTGCAAGTTATCCGGAGAAATTTATGAGTGATTCAACCAAATCACGGGCCGAACTCGTTGCAGAGCT
>RFJF01000315.1 GCA_003695455.1 Chloroflexota bacterium | reverse complement strand
GGTTTGGCCCAGCCGGATTTCGCTGGGGGCGGCGTTCTCTTTCAAGTTGACCAGCACCGACTGCGCCGGGTAACCGTCGGCCTCAACCGTGATTTTGGTCCAGGTGTGCAGTTCAAGATGGTTGGGGTCGTAGGCCAGCGTGGCTGTGCCGTCATCGGCGGTGGTGGCGGTAACGGTGTATCGCAGGCCAATGTGGCCGGTTACCAGCGCACCGGACACGTTCTGCCCATCCGGGCCAGTCACGTGAACGGTGTGCGCCAGCGGCGGCCTGGCAGTTGCGCAGGCGGTCAGCAGCAGCACAAAACCCAGAAAAAGTGTGACTGAAACAATTTGGCGGGCGATGGGATGGGTTGACATGGAGAAGATACCTCGATATTGAAAATTTGGATGAAATTGAATTACGAAACCCTTTTTGCCAGCCACCCAAACAACACCGCAATGAGTGCGGCATACCCCAACAGCAGGATCACATAAAAGCCGGGGCTACCCCACACACCGGGCCGGTTGTGGGTAAGCTGTTCAAAAAAGACCTGCCACTTTTCTGCGGCAGACATCTGATAGCAGGCCCGGAAGGCGATGTCGCCGTCGAGCGGGACGCCGCCCACAAAGGCCGGGCCGGGCGCGTACGGGTTGGCGCCAATCATACCGCCAACGGTAACGGCGTTGCCCGGCACAGACTCCGGCGACTCGATGACGATGACGTAGGTTTGGCCGGCGGAATCCGGCAGGGGGGCAAAGTTGAACATACGCCAACCCTGCGCCGGGAGGCCGGCAGGGTCAAACGTAGCCGAAAATTGCTCCGTACCGGAGGCCAACGGGTCGTTGCCGGGTGCAAGCTGCAACAGGCGCACCGTAACCGGGTGGGTGTTGGTGCGAAAGTAGGTTTGAAAATAAACATCCAGCCGGTTCAACCCGTTGCGCGGCGAGACAAACACCTGCCGCACGGTACGTTCGGCGGTGATTTCACGCTCGGCGGCGCGGGGCATGGAGAGTGCGGTCGGCTGGCCCTCGCAGCCCAGTTCGGGCAGGGCGGCCAGCAGAATCGTCAGCGTTCCGGCTACAATGCCGGCCAAAATAATAGCGATGGCGATTCTTTGGGCGCGCATGATTTAGTACCCGGAATAGAAATAAGGGATGATGTACTTGAACAGCACCATCGTATCGAACAGATAAGCCAGCCCAACCATGCCCAGTAAACCTACGACGCGCCAGTTGGCCGGAATCAATTGCCGCCAGCCCAACAGCAAAAAGACGTACACCGAAACAATGGCCGGAAAAATGGAACGGCCCTGCCGGTAGGTCACGTCATCAAAAAGAATACTCCACATGAGCGGGGCGGCAATGGCGGCGGCGGCCATAACCGCCAGCACCGCCAGCGCCAGCATTGCCGGGCGATACGCCGGTTGGTTCCATTTTCGCCAGTGCCGGATGAGGAGCAGCACCAGCCCCGCCAGCGCCAGTGCCACCAGCAGCGCCAGCAGTTGGTACCACAAGCGGTCAAGCTGAATGGTCATCCAGCCGGGCATGGCAAAAAAGCTGCCAAACATCACCCGCGGCACAATCGGATTGAGATGAAATTGGCCGGCACGCAGCATGTCCCAACTCCAGCCGAGCAGAATTTTCAGCCGTTCCGGCATAAACCAAATTGTGACGGCAACCAGAAGCAGGCCGGCGGGTAGAATCAATCGCCATTTGCGCCGGTAGCGCCAGGCGTAAACCAGCCCCACGGTAGCAAAAGCAAACGGCAGAAAATAGGCGGTGGCTTTGGTCCACGTGGCTAAAATGGTGAACACCACCATTCCGGCTACGTTTTGCCAGGTGAAGCGACCCATAATGGCCCGCACCAGCAGGAAAATGGCGGCCAGGGTAAACAGTTCGGCCAGGTTGCCGTTGTTGACGGTGGCAAAAATGTGGGTGTGCTGTGGATTAAACAGGATGAGCAATGGCACGCCCAACGCCATAAACAGCGTGTTGGGGAAAATAGTGCGGCTAATGCCGTAGGCCAGTAAAATGACCCCCGTAAAAAAGAGTACACTGTTGAGCCGCAGCAGATACAATTGCAGCAGAATGTTGTCCGGCGCCGCCAGCAACGGCCAGCCCATACCAATGTAGGCCGGGCGGCTGCCGTACAATCCCTGGTAAATTTCCTGGTACAAGCCAATGTACTGGTTGAGCGGCAGATTGGTGGTGGCGGGGCGGGGGGCGGGCATAAAATTGTAGTAGTCGGTCTGGTAGAGCGACTCAATGATGTCCTGGTACCAGGGCGGTGGGTTTTGGGTACTGGTAGCCGTCCACTCCTGCGCAGAGAATGCAGCGCGGGCGCGCTCAAAATGAGAAGGCTCGTCCGGGGCCTGCCACGGCGGCACAAACGAGGCGTACAGCAGGCCGCGCACAACCGCCAGCGCCGCCAGCAAAAGGATGATTGATCGCTGTGAGGTCAACGGCTAGTAACTCCCACGGCGGCTGAGTACCGCTTTAACCGTGTGCCACAAAATCTGGACATCCAGCCACAGCGAGTAATTTTTGATGTAATATAAATCATCTTCTGTGTGCAGGTGCATGGGTTTGTCGGCGCGGCCGTTTACCTGCCACCAGCCGGTCAATCCCTGCGGAACTTCAAACCGTTTGCGCTGCCAGACATCGTACTTGTCTACCAGGCAGGGGAGTTCCGGGCGCGGGCCTACCAGGCTCATATCACCCTTGATGACGTTGGCAAACTGCGGCAGCTCATCCAGACTGGTGCGCCGCAAAAAGCGGCCAAAGCGGGTTACACGCGGGTCATCGTAGAATTTGTACAGGGGTTGCCCGTTGATTACTTTTACGGTTTGGTCTGGCGGCGGTGCGTTTGGGTCGTGAATCATGGTTCTGAATTTGTACATGTTGAAAACGCGGCCGTTTTCGCCCACCCGTTCCTGCGAAAACAGAATCGGGCCGGGGGAGTCGAGCTTGATTCCCACAGCGATTATTGCCATAAACGGCAAGGCCAGCACAAAGCCAATGGTGCCAAACACCAAATCAAAGCTCCGTTTGACCAGCCGCTGCAACGGATTCAGCACCGGCTCCTTGAGCGTGACCAGTGGAATATCGCCCACATCTTCCACCACCGAGCGCAAAAAGACCAGGTCAAAAAAATCGGGGACTACGCGCACGTTCACCCGCCGGTAGTGCAGCGCCGCCACCAGGTTGGCCAGGGTGGTGTGTTCGGCGCGGGGCAGGGCAAAAATCACTTCGTTAATGTTCTGTTCCTCTACCACCTGTTCGGTCTTACCGGCCGGGCCAAAATGGGGTGTGTTTAGCGTATCGGCTTGCGGGTTGTCGTCTACAAAGCCAATCAGCCGCAGGCCGGTCCAACGATTGGCCTGAATAGTTCGGCCAATTTTGCGGCCTACCTCGTTGGCGCCCACCACCAGCACCCGGCGCGCGCCGTACCGCTTATCGCCAAAAAAGTGGAGCGCCAGCCGGAACAGCCCTCGGAATGCCAGCAGGAGCAGCAGGGCAATGAGGGCAAAAGTCAGCACCAGCAGCCGGGATACATCGCGGTAGGTAAAGTAGAGAATGCCGGCAAAGGTGAGCGTGGCCAGCGCGTGCGCCGCCACCAATCGCTGAAACTCATCAATGATGCGCAGGTTTTTTTGGAGATTGTAGGCATCGGTCAGCAAAAAACCAACACCCCACACCAGCAGCACCAGCAAAATAATAACCGCTGCCGGCAGCACATTCTCCGGCGCAATGGGTTTGCCAAATTCCAGTTGTGGCCGCAGCCATATTGCCAGATAAAAGGCAACCGCAACTGCGGCCAAATCACCCAAAAACTGCGCCAGACGAATCCCAACCCGTCTGAACATTGTACTCGTTTCCTTGCTCAACCTGTGTTAACACAACGGCCATTATACCCGATAAATCGGGATACAAGCAAAACCATGCAGGTGGTGAATAATCGTATTAACTTGTTTGTTGGGAAAAATCAGCTGCCGGCAGGCGGGGGATATTTTTTTAATCCGGCCAGTTGCAGGGCCACCAGCGCCACAAACAGGGGATTGTACACCAGGTAGCGATACCACAACCGGCGCGGCTCCTGGCTGAGCCGGAACAGCCACTCCAGCCCGGAACGCTGCATCCAGCGCGGCGCCTGGGCCACCCGCCCGGTAAAAAAGTCAAACGCCGCACCCACGCCCGCCAGCACCGGCGCATCGAGCGCGGCCCGGTGGTCGGCCATCCACAAATCCTGTTTGGGTGTGCCCAGCCCCACCCAGATGATGTCCGGCGCGGCGGTGTTTATCTGCTCAATGACGGCAGGCTCTTCCGGGGTGTGAGCCGGACGGTAGGGCGGCGAGTAGTGGCCGGCCACCCGCAAGCCGGGGAATTTTTGTTGCATGGTTTGGGCCAGCGCCGCCGCCACACCGGGCGCGCCGCCGTAAAAATAGTGGCTGTACCCCGCCGTCACAGAACGGGCGCACATTTCCAGCAGCAAATCCGGCCCGTAAACCCGGCTGACGTCAACTCCGCTGAGCCGCCGAGCCAGCCAGACCAGCGGCATTCCATCGGGAACGGCCAACCCGGCCCCGTTGACAGCGTGGCGCATGGCCGGGCTGCGCCGGCATTCCATCACCGTGTGCACGGTGCAGGCCGAAACGTAGCAACGTTGGCGGGCGTCAATCCAGCCGGACAGCCGGGCAACCGTCTCTTTCATGGTGATGGGGTGAATGCCCACCCCCAAAATATTGGCGCGGGGAGTGGTTGAACCGGCCCCCGTCATTTCTACCCCTCCATACTTTGCCGGTGTTCCCGATACCAGGCAATGGTGCGGCGCAGGCCCTCGCGGAAGCCGGTTTGGGCGGTAAAGCCAAAACGCTCGGCGGCGCGGCGGGTATCCAGCGAACGGCGGGGCTGGCCGTCTGGTTTGGTGGTGTCCCACACAATGTCGCCGGTAAAGCCGGTCAGTTCGGCAATGAGTTCCAGCAAATCCCTGATGGTGATTTCCATGCCGGAGCCGATGTTGACCGGGTCGGGGTCACTGTAGTGTTGGGTTGCCAGCACAATGGCGCGGGCGGCATCTTCCACGTACAAAAACTCCCGCGAGGCACTGCCGCTGCCCCAGGCCACAATCTGCGTGTCGCCCCGTTCAACGGCGTCTACACATTTTTTAATGAGCGCCGGAATCACGTGCGAACTACGGGGGTCAAAATTATCGCCGGGGCCGTACAGGTTGACCGGCAGCAGGTAGATGGCGTTAAAGCCGTACTGTTGGCGGTAGGCCTGCCCCTGTACCAGCAACATTTTTTTTGCCAGTCCGTAGGGCGCGTTGGTTTCTTCCGGGTAACCGGCCCACAGGTCATCTTCTTTGAAGGGGACGGGCGTAAATTTGGGATAGGCGCAAACGGTGCCAATGGAGACAAATTTTTGCACGCTGTGCCGCCGGGCCTGTTCCATCAATTGAGCGCCCATCATCAGATTATCGTAAAAAAACTCGCCCGGTTTTTCGCGGTTAATGCCAATGCCGCCCACTTTGGCCGCAAGATGGATAACGATATCCGGCTGGCCGTCGGCAAACGCCCGGAATACATCGGGTTGGTGAACCAGGTTGTAATCGCGGTGCGCGGGGATGAAAATATTACCGGCGCCGGCAGTTTGCAGGTGCTGCACCACGTAACGGCCCAAAAATCCGTGGCCGCCGGTGAGCATGATTCGCTTGTTAGATATGTTGGTCATTATAATAACCCATCAATGTTCATCTCACACTTTGTTCTTGTATTTTGACGGAGAGATAAGGAGACAGGGGGATTGGTTATTGGCAAATTATTTGCCAATAACCCAGTGTTCGGGGTGAAGAATCATATTGACGATTTTGCCCTGAATGAAATCATAAGTTGTGTACAGTTCACGGCCTGTTTCTGGCGTCAGATAACCACATTTAACGGCAAATTCCAACCAGACCTGCGTTTCTGCCGCTTCTGCTTCAGCATCGTTCAGCTTGCTGGTAAAATAATTGCTATACCGACGCCGTCGCCAGGCCTCTGCCAAATTGGCGCAAACGGACCGTGATGACCGCCGTATCTGGTCTGTCATGGCGTAAACCTCCTCCCTCGGAAAACCCTTTGTCGCCTCGAAGATGCGCATCGCCGCATCAAATCCCATCTGGTATACTTCTAACTCCCGGTGCGTCTTAATCTTGGCCACTTTAATTCTCTCTCCTTGCACTCGACAGTTTCTTTTGTTCTCCTGTCCTCTTGTCACCCCTCCTTATTGTCTTCTTGTCTCACCCCGCCAGCACGGCAGTATAAACTGCTTTTGTTTTTTGAGCCAGCACATCCCAGTTGTACTGTTGCGCGGTTTTTTGCCGCCCGGCCTGCCCCATTCGGGCAGCCAGCGCCGGATTATCCAGCAGATGGGTAATTCGCTCGGCAATGGCGGCGGCGCTGGATTCCACCCGATAGCCGTTGACGCCCTCGTCAATCACCTCCCGCACGGCGGGAATATCCGCGCCGATGACCGGTTTGCCCAGCCGCCACGCTTCGGTGAAGACGCCGCCAAAGCTCTCCTGGGTGGATGGTACACAGAGCAGGGTGCAGGCCGCCAGCGCATCGGTTTTGGTTTGCAGGTCTACCACGTCCAGTTCCAGCAGGCGGGAATCGTGCCGGCGGGCAAAATATTTTTGAGAGAAGGGTGTGCGCGGCCCCACAAAAGCAAAATGGGTTTGGGGGTGCGTTTGCCACACCAGCCGGGCGGCTTCAATTAACCGCTGGATACCTTTGTAGCGATACTTTTGTCCCAAAAAAAGCACCAGCGGCGCGTCCGGCGGCAGGTTGCAGTAGCGGCGAAAGCGGGCCGGGTCGGCGGAATCGGCCAGAATGGGGCCAATGCCGGTGACAAATACGCGTTCCGGGGCCACGCCCAACTGCACCAGTGTTTCTTTTTCGGCCTGGGTCAGTGCAATCAGGGCATCGGCCTGACGGTACAGCTTTATGTATTCCCGGTAATTCCAGCCCACCCAGCGCGGATGGTGGTAGGGCACAAACACAAAAGGGATGTCTAGCCTGCGGGCCAGTTTCAGCGAGGCAAAGCTGAGCGGTTCGCGGCCAATGCGCAGGTTGTGGATGAGACCGGCCTGCCGGGCCGGCGGCTCAAGCAGGGGGGTGAGTTGGTTGGCAATTTGCCGAATGGCCCACGGTTTCAGGGCGTAGTAGCCCAGCACTGCCGGCCACAACCGCCAACGGCGCTCCGGCGGCAGCACAATTTGTTCAACCGGAACTCCGTCAATGGTGTATGATTTTGGCCGGGCGGGGCCGCTGACGGTGGTTCCCCGCAGCCAATCGGTGCGATTTTCTGTCCACAGGGTAGCCACCTGTACCGCGCGCCGGGCAGCCACGCGCCGGATGATCTGGTGGCTGTGCAGTTGCGCCCCGCCGATGGCCGGCGGGTAGCTGGTGGTGGTGTAGAGAATTTTATCGGTCACAGGATTTTTGTTTGCGTTATTTCATGATCCGGCTGGCGGGCAGCCAATC
>RFJF01000314.1 GCA_003695455.1 Chloroflexota bacterium | reverse complement strand
GATGAGGTGGACAAAAAAGGCCGATTGCACCGCCTCCTGAAAGGTGCGCGGCGGTTGGGCCGGCACGCGGCGGCAGGCGGCGGCGATGGTTTGCAGTTCGGCGCGGCGCTCCGGCGAGGTTTCCGGCAGGGCGGCCTGCCGTTCGGCTGCGGCGGCAAAGCGGTGGGCAAAGTGAATGGCGGCTCGCAGGGTGATGATGGCTCCCTCCAGAAACGGCCGTTTTTTGAACTCGGCGGCGTCAAACGGGTTCAGCTTTGCCAGCGCGGTTTCTGCTTCGGCAATCACCCCCTCCAGCCCCACGGCGATGACCTTTTCAATGTTGAGAATGATGTGACCGTCGCCGCTGGTGATGTTGCCGCGCCCGGAAATAACGCCTGCCTGCTGCGCGCCCAGCACCTCCGGCGTCATCAGGCTGACGGCGCGCTCGTTGAGCGTTTTGCCGCGCCAGGCCGGGACAATTGTGTCCAGAATGTGACGTTTGACCTCCGGGCTGACGGTGAACACATCGGCGCGGCGGGTAGCAAACTCGTCAATTTCATCGGCCAGAAAATCCACCAGATATTCGGGAAAAAGCGGCGCGGCGCGGGGGGCGCTGGCCTGGTTGCCCACAATGATTTCATCCGGCCCGATGGTGACCGTCATATTTTGCAGAATGTGGGCCAGCGCTTTGGCCCGGCGCAGCACCGGCGGGTCGGCCTGATGTTTTTGGTAGGCTTCGGTGATGAGCAAGCCGCGCTCGGCGCACAGCGAGGGGGTGGTGTGCAGCAATTCTTCGCGTAGCGAGCAGACTCGCAGGGTGGAGCCGGCGGGCAGGCGAGCCTCACCCGCGCCCGCAGCGGCGTCCGGCGCAGAGGCCGGTTGTTCTTTGAGCAGTGTTGGATTCATGATATTCTCCCAACCCGGCCAAGCCGGGACCAAACAGGAAATGGATTACGGATTACGGATTACGGATTAAGGATTAAGGATTAGGCCATTACTTCTTAATCCCTAATCCTTACTTCCCGGTTACACACAATTTTCTTGCACAAATTACAAGCTTTTGACTGAAAAGTACCTATTTTTATCCCCCCACCGATACGGCCAGCCCGGCGGCGGCCACAATATCAACCCGCGCCGCCACCTCGTCTTCGCTGAGGCGCGGGGCGTCCAGCCACGGATAATCGCGGCCCAGCGCGGCGTATTTGGCCCGGCCCAGCGTGTGGTAGGGCAGCACGTCCACCCGCCGGATGCCGCCGCCCAGCCCGGCCACAAATTGGGCAATGGCCCGCACGCTGTCCGGGTCGGCGTTGAAACCGGGAATCAGCGGCAGGCGCACGGTGACCGGCGCGCCCATCGCCGCCAGCCGCCGCAGGTTGTCCAGAATCAGGGTGTTGTCCAGCCCGGTGTGCCGCCGGTGGCGTTCCGGGTCCACGTGTTTCACATCGTACAGAATATTATCCAGCCACGGAACCAATTTTTCAAGTACGGCCCGGCGCGTGTGGCCGCAGGTTTCCAGCGCCGTCGAGATATATTCGGCTTTGGCCAGCCGCAGCAGAGCCTCGGCCAGTTCCGGCTGCATCGTCGCTTCGCCGCCGGTCAGGGTCAGCCCGCCGCCGTCCTCGTAAAACGGCGCGTCGCGCAGAACTTCGCGGATGATGCTGCCGGCGGTGCGCCGTTCGCCCACCCAGTGGATGGCCCCCGTGGGGCAAATTTCGGCGCGGGCGGCCAGCTCATTGCCGGCGGCGCCGGCCTGCCGGCAAACGGGGCAGGGCGTGTCGAACTGGCCGCAGGTGATGCAGTTGTGTTCAAACAGCGCCAGTTCCGGCTGCATCTGCTGCGATTCCGGGTTGGAGCACCAGCCGCAGCGCAGGGGGCAGCCTTTGAAAAAGACGTTGGTGCGCAGGCCCGGCCCGTCGTGGACGGAGTAGCGCTGGATGTCAAAAATCACGCCTTCGACGGCTTCCAGCCGAGCGCGTTCGGCGGCGGTGAGGGTTGGGGTCAGGGTGTTGTTCATTGTTCTGTGTCCGAGAAAACTTTGGCTGCTGCGCCGAGAATGCCGATGTCATCGCCCAGTTGCCAGGGGACCACCTGCACCGAGTCCCACAGTTCCGGCTGGGTGTGGCGGCGCATGGCCGCTTGCATTGGCTCCCACAGCGGCGCGCCGATGCGCGTCAGCCCGCCGCCCAGCACAATCCGCTCCGGGTTGAGAATTTGCACCACCATTGACAGGCCGACGCCGCCGTACCCGGCGGCGGTGTGCAGAATGTTGGCAGCCACGGTGTCGCCCTGTTGGGCGGCGGCGGCAATCTGTTCGCCGCTGATGCGTCGCCGGTCGGGGGCGGCAACTTCGCGTAGCGAGGTGTCGGCGCCGGAGTCAATCGCCTGGTAGGCCATCCGTGACAGGCCGATGCCGCTGGCGTAGGCCATCACGCAGCCGTTTTTGCCGCAGGTGCAGGGCGGGCCGTCATCCACAGTGATGACCACGTGGCCCAGTTCGCCGGCGGTGCCGGTGTGGCCCACGTACAACCGGTTGTTGATGATGATGCCGATGCCGTAGCCGGTGCTGAAGGTGACGTACACCATATTTTTTGCGCCGCGACCCGCGCCGTAGCGGTGCTCGCCGACGGCGCACAGGTTGGTGTCGTTGTCCAGTATCACGGGCCGGCCAATGCGCCCGGCCACGATATCCCGCAGGGGGATGTGATTCCAGGCGGGCAGGTTGGAGCAGACCAGCACCACGCCCGCCGGCCCGTTGGTGTTGCCCGGAAAACCCAGCCCCACGCCGCGGATGCGCTCCGGGTTGACGCCGCTTTGCCGCACCACCGCCCGGTAAGCCGCCTCGATGGCGTCAATCACTACCGCCGGTTCCTGCTCGGCGTGAGCGCGGTGGGTAAAACGATGCAGGATTTCTCCGTTGGGGTTGACGAGTCCGGCGGCGATTTTGGTGCCGCCCACGTCAATGCCGATGGCGTACATGGGTCAGAGTCCAGAGTACAGAATACAGAGTACAGAGTACAGAATTTGCCTGCGCCATTGCTTGTTGCCCGTTACGTGGCAGGTGGCAGGTCGCAATCTTTTACCTGCCCCGTGCCACCTGCAACCTGCCGGGTTGTACCCCGAAAAAATCAGAGGCAAATTCGGTGTCCGTTAGCAAGCGTGCAGACAGTTTACAGCGACGGGTTAATCGCTTGCCGAGCCAGCCAGCCCGCGCCCAGAATCGCGCCGTCGGCCCAGAGATTGGTAGCCACAATATTGACGCTGGCCGCCACCGATTCAAAGGCGTAGCGGGGCACGGTGCGGCGCGCCGGTTCCAACAGCAAATCGCCGGATTTGGCAACGCTGCCGCCCACCACGTACAAATCAATGTTCAAAATCATGGCCAGCGTTGCCACGGTCACGCCCAGCGCCTCGCCGGCCTGGGTGAGCACCTGCCCCGCTGCCGAATCG
>RFJF01000313.1 GCA_003695455.1 Chloroflexota bacterium | reverse complement strand
CAACCGTGTCCCGGGACGCCGGCTACTTTGCGCCGGACGAGGCCACGTTGCAGCAGAACCGGCAAATCTGGCTTGAGGCCAACGGACTGAACGGGGCAGACTCCCCGGTAATTGACCCGGCCACGCTCCCCGCCGACACCACGCTGACCGTAGCCGGCAGTTCGACCATGTACCCGGTGAGCCGCCAAATAGCCATTGGCTTCCGCAAAGCAGGCTACGGCGGCAAAATCAAGCTGGACCAGGTGGGAACCACCGCCGGTTTTGAACTGTTTTGCCAACGCGGCGGCACCGACATCAACAACGCCAGCCGGCCCATCAAACAGGCCGAGGCCGAAGCCTGTGACAAAGCCGGGCGCAGCCCGCTGGCGTTCAACATCGGCACCGATGCGCTGGTCATTGCCGTCAGCCAGAAAAATGACTTTTTGCAGGATGTGACGCCGGAGCAACTGCGCCGCATCTTCACCGATTACGAAAACTGGTCCGATGTAGACCCCTCGTTCCCTGATGAACCCATCCGGCGCTTCATTCCCGGCGCAGACAGCGGCACGCTGGACTTTTTTACCGCCGCCACATTTGGCCGCAACCTGAATGAACTTTCGGCACCGGAACTGGTGTTGCTGCTGCAAACCAACCTGAGCAAAGGACGCGTTCGGGCGCTTGAGGCTGAAACACCCTTTGCCGAGCGCACGCCGGAAGAACTACTGGCGCTGGTTAATCAGGAAGTGGTCAAACCGCGCGTCAAAAAAAGCTACAACCTGGTAGAATCCATCTTTAACAAAGCCGAAATTGAAGCCACCGCCGCCACCATTCCCAACAGTGTGGTCAAATTCAACAACTGGCTCAGTTGGGATTTTCTGGTATCGCCGCAGGCCAGTATTCCGGAGTACGCCGGAATCCGGACCGCCATTCTGGGGTCGCTGTGGGTTATTTTCATCACCATTATTGTGTCATTGCCGCTGGGCGTGGGCGCGGCCATTTATCTGGAAGAGTACGCCGCCACGGTACGCAACCCCACTATGCGCCGCATCAACGGTATTATTCAGACCAACATTAACAACCTGGCCGGCGTCCCCTCGATTATTTACGGGCTGCTGGGGCTGGCCGTGTTTGTGCGCATGCTTGAACCGTTGACCAGCGGGACCGCGCTGGGCATCAATGACCCGGCCACAGCCAACGGGCGCACCATTGTTTCGGCGGGATTAACACTGGCCCTGCTGATTTTGCCCATCATCATCATTAACGCGCAAGAGGCCATCAAAGCGGTGCCGCAATCGCTGCGGCAGGCCGGCATGGGGCTGGGCGCTACCAAATGGCAGACCATTTGGGCGCACGTGCTGCCCAACGCCATCCCCGGGATACTGACCGGCAACATTCTGGCCGTATCGCGGGCCGTTGGCGAAACCGCGCCGCTGGTAGTGGTGGGCGTGTCTACCTTCATCACCACCGACCCCGCCAGTCCGTTTTCAAAGTTTACAACCCTGCCGGCGCAGATTTACCAGTGGACATCTCGCCCGCAGGATGAATTCAGAAACATTGCGGCAGCGGCCATCATTGTGCTGCTGGTGCTGCTGCTATCACTCAACGCGGCGGCGGTGCTGCTGCGCAACCGCTACAGTAAAAAGCTGGCATAATTCAGAGATTGGAAGACAGGAATCGGGAATCAGATTGCAAATGTCAAAATCGGCGGGTGACAAAGAGTAGAGACGTCCAAATTGGACGGGTCTACAAAGGCATCACCCCTGATTCCTGAGTCCCAACTCCTGAATCCTGATTTTAGAGGACAACGAAAATGAAAATAGAGTTCATTTGCCATTCGCTGAATCGCCATTCGCTGAATCGCCTATTTTCAAGGGAGTGTAACCAAATATGACCCGTCAAACATTATCAACCAACGGAAAATACGTGTTAGAAATCAACAAGCTCAACTGCTACTACGGCGATTTCCGGGCGGTCAAAGATACCAGCCTGAAAATTGAGAAAAACAAAATCACCGCCTTCATTGGGCCATCGGGGTGCGGAAAAAGCACCGTTCTGCGCGCGCTCAACCGCATGAACGACCTCATTCCCACCGCCCGCGCCGAAGGTGAAGTGTTCTTCAGAGGCAAAAACCTGTACGACCCCGACGTGGACCCGGTAGAAGTGCGCCGCCGCATTGGCATGGTGTTCCAGAAGCCAAACCCCTTCCCCAAAAGCATTTACGATAACATTGCCTGGGGCGCAAAAATCAACGGCTTTAAAGGCAATATGGATGACCTGGTAGAGCAATCGCTGCGGCAAGCCGCCCTGTGGGATGAAGTGAAAGACAAGCTGAACCAGAGCGGGCTGGGGCTGTCTGGCGGGCAGCAACAGCGATTGTGCATTGCCCGCGCCATTGCCACCCGCCCGGAAGTTATTTTAATGGACGAACCCTGCTCGGCGCTGGACCCGATTGCCACCCTGAAAATTGAAGACCTGATGCGCGAACTGCAAAAAAATTACACCATTGTGATTGTAACCCACAACATGCAGCAGGCCGCGCGCGCCAGCGACTACACTGCCTACTTTCTGATGGACCGTTCAGACCGGGCCGGAACGCTGATTGAGTTTTCTGAAACCAACGAATTATTCACCAATCCAAAGGACCAACGCACCGAAGATTACATCACCGGTCGCTTTGGATAACCATACGTTGCCAACGCAACAAGGAGATTTGCAATGACAGCAAAACCGGTATTTAGGCAAATGAAATCAATCTTTACCGGTTCAGGTGCGGCCAACAATTCCGGCGCGGATTTGCGCAATGCCAACCTGAGCAACCATAATTTACAGGGTGCCAACCTGCGCGATGCCGACCTGACGCGGGCCAACCTGAGCAGCGCCAATCTCAAAGCCGCCGATGTGCGCCGGTCAAAGCTCACCGAGGCTAACCTGAGCGGGGCCAAGACCGATTTGAACCGGGCCGATTTGAGTTCGGCCGGGTTAACCCTGGCCAACT
>RFJF01000312.1 GCA_003695455.1 Chloroflexota bacterium | reverse complement strand
TATCAAACGCACTGCGCTTATTACGCTGAGTTTCTCTACCAGCGGAGCGAAGCGATAGAAAGCGGCGACCAACGGCGTATTGTGGCTGAAATTACAGCCGAACTGAATAATGTGCGGGC
Organism: Chloroflexota bacterium; assembly: GCA_003695455.1. Lineage (GTDB taxonomy): Bacteria > Chloroflexota > Anaerolineae > 4572-78 > J111 > J095. Next base: position 6,569 of record RFJF01000312.1, on the reverse strand, counting down.
CGCCTGGCAGTGGGCTATAGCACACTCGCTCGTGCCGGAAATCCAAAAAATGACCCAAACCTTCACCGTTTTCTGCCATTATCAAAGCCGTTATCTGGAAGCCGCAAAGATCTTTGAACAAGTCAAGGCCTGCCTCACCGCGCAAACAGCCACAAAGCAAACCAGGGCCGCGCATGCCAATGTGTTGGTTCGGCTGGGCTGGTTTTATATTCGCCTCGGCAACCTTGAGGCCGCTCAGGCGGAACTGATGGAAAGCCGGGCCATACTCGCTCAATTAGGAATTTCGCCCCAACGCAGGTCAGGGGCTGATCCTTTGCCGCCGTTGTCCATTCTAGCGACTATTCGGGGAGATTATGCTGAAGCGATTAAACTGGGCCAATTGGCTCAACAAACAAATGAAGCCCGCAATGATCTACAGAATCTGGCCTTTGCCTACTACGTTCTAACCAGCGCAACGCTGGCCCAGGGCGATTACGAAGCGGCCCGGCAGCATGCCCAAAAAGCGTGTGAGGTGGCAAAACAAGCCGGCAATCGCTGGTTTTTGGCCTATTGTCTCAATGAATGGGGCAATGTGGCGCGGGCAATGGGCGACAATGTTGAAGCAGAGCAACATTTTCAGGAAAGTTACCGGATTAGAGAAACCTTTGATGACCCGGAGGGCATGGCGGTTGCGCTCAATCACCTGGGCGAGCTTGCCATCCGGCAGGCGAATTTTCTGGAAGCGCAACGACGATACCAGCAAAGTCTTGCCATTTATCAAGAGATTAATGATAGAGGCGGGTTGGCTGTGGCCCTTTATGGGTTGGGGCAAATCGCCTGTGCCGTGACAGATTTTTCGGCGGCGATCCGCTATTATCAGCAAGCCTTAACTATTGCCGGCGAAATTCAATATTTGCCTCTCATTCAAGCCATGTTCATCGGGGTGAGCGAGTTGTTTCTGCAGGTAGGTCTTAAAGAACGGGCCTGGAATTTGCTAACCTTCATTCGGCACTACCCGGCCGGTGATCAGGAAACTAAGGATCGAGCTGAACTGGCCCTCAAACGGTATGAGGCTGACTTTACCTCGGCGCAACTTACCCCCGCTTCTCAGCCGGCCTCAGAATCGAACTTCGAGACAATGGTTGCCACAATGCAAAACGATCTCGCTTTGACAGCCCGTCAAACCTTGCCCCAAACAGAGCCAACCTCCTCCATCCCCGCCAACCAATCCCTGCTCGACCCCCTCACCGAGCGGGAGTTGCAAGTGCTGGGCTTGATGGCCGCCGGTCGCTCCAACCGGGAGATTGGTGATGAGTTGGTGCTGGCCCTTGGTTCGGTTAAGTGGTACGCCAGCCAGATTTACAGCAAACTCCAAGTCAAAAACCGCACCGAAGCGGCGGCCAGAGCCAGACAACTTAATTTGTTGTAGCTTCATTCACATTCATAATTAGTTCTCTCCATCCCAAACCCATCCCCCATCCCTATCTTTTGACGGGTGACATTTGACCGGCCGGGTTGCTATGCTAAATGCAAAATGCAATCCCAAGTCTATCTTAAGGAGCTTGATTCAGATGTTAACCCTGACCAAAAACCATACTGGAGAAATCTTAAATAATCATCTCTATGCCTTTGCTCAGGGGGATGTAGAGGCTCTGATGGCCGACTATGCGGAAGAGGCCATCTTCTTTACGCCGGAGGGTGTGCTGCACGGCAAGGCTGAAATCCGCCGGCTTTTTGAGCAGCTTCTGGCCGATTTTCCGCCCGGATCAGCCGTTGGAATAACCCAACAGATCATTGAGGGGGAGATTGCCTACCTGGTTTGGGATGGGGAATCGCAAAAACTCAAAATACCCTTTGCCACCGACACGCTCTTGATCCGAGACGGTAAAATCGTCGTTCAGACCTTTGCCGCGCAAGTAGAGGCCAAGTCAATAAGCGAGAGCGACCGGGGCCAGGTTAATGCCAGCGCCGCCGAGGTCTACGAAGAATTCTTTGTGCCGGCCCTCTTTGGCGAATGGAGCAGCCGCGTGGCCGAAGCCGCTCACATTCAGGCGGGGCAGCGAGTCCTCGACGTGGCTTGCGGGACGGGGGTGTTGGCTTGTGCCGCCGCCGAGCGTGTCGGGGCGCAGGGCGAGGTTATCGGGCTGGACATCAACGAAGGAATGTTAGCCGTGGCCCGGCGGAAAGCTCCACACATTGAATGGCAATCCGGCCCCGCTGAGGACCTCCCCTTCGAGAACTACAGTTTTGATGCCGTTGTCAGTCAATTTGGCCTGATGTTTTTTGAGGATCGCCAGGCGGCATTGGCTGAAATGAAGCGCGTTTTGCGACCGGGCGGACGTCTGGCCGTGGCCGTGTGGGACTCGCTGGGAAATACGCCGGCTTATGCCACCGTCACTGATCTACTGCAACGCCTCTTTGGTGATGAAGCGGCTAACGCGCTCCGCGCCCCTTTCAAACTGGGCGATACCGCGCTACTGCAATCCCTCTTTAGCCAGGTCGGTGTCCCGAATGCAAAGATAACCACCGTTGAAGGAGCAGCCCGTTTTCCCTCTATCGAAGCCTGGGTCACCACTGATGTCAAGGGTTGGACCCTGGCCGACATGATTGACGAGGCCCAATTTCAGCAGTTGCTGGTCGAGGCAAAAAAAGCTTTACAACCGTTTGTCACCTCTAATGGCTCTGTGGCCTTCACGTCACCGGCCCATATTGTGACGGCCACTCTTTGAATCTTATGAAAGGTCGCAACCGAAAAATCTTTCTGCATCGAGGTTTTTTCGATTGTATCAACCGGGGTGAGATGGGTCAATAGGGGGAGCTGTGAACTTGGCAATAAAAAACGCTGATTTTCTGAATTGACTTGTATTCTCGGTCTCAGTCTTTATTGAACTGGTTCCAGTCTTTATTGAAATAGGCTCACTCTTTCCTGAAACCTACATCCGCCATTCGCCATTCGCCATTCGTACATTCCCTATTCCCTTTTTTGAAGAGTCTTTAAACTTCTTTAAAGAAGGGGGTAATTTTCGCACAGGTTTGACAGATCAGCGAATGTGAAGCTGACAACCCCACTGCCGCATGTGACACCCCGATCCGGTTTTGTCACAACTCTGACAGAAAACGGCACAAAAAAAGCCCCCGACCGGAGCCGGAGGCCAAATTATCTGACATGCATGTCAGATAATTGAGATTAAAGCGAGTGCACCGCCGAATTATCTGACAGACATGTCAGATAATCGGGATTTTTCTCCGCGCCGGCCAGAAAATCCTGGCGGGCCTGGCGCTGTTCAAAGTTGTCGTCGCCGGCGGTGGGGTAGCCCGGCAGCAGCGGCAGCAGCGAAGGAGCGGTAATCTGCTGCCAGCGCGCTACATCCAGCCGGAAAAGCCGGCCGTAATCGCGAATGAAATCGAGATAGTCGCGCTGCAGCTCCGGGGTGAGGGTGTTAACCTGCCGAGGGGTCAGGGGTGGCAGCAGCCGCCAGAGGCGGATGGTCGGTTTGCGGGCCGCCGGGGTGTCCAGATGCACCCGGGCCAGCCCGTGGCGATGCAGGATTTCCAGCCGGCCGGGCACCCAGTGGCGGCAGATAAAGCCGCCGCCGTCCAGGGGCTGGTGGTGCAGGTGCGACCAGCGGGAATTGCGGCAACAGTCGGCGGGGGTGGTCAGGGGGGTGCGCTGCTCCAGCCGTTGCCGGCGGGAGTGGTAACACTCGTCGGCGTAACCGTAAATGCAGCGCGGGTTTTGCTGGCCCAGCCGGGCGGCCAGCTCCCGGTAGCTGTAACTGCAGGGCGGGGTCCAGAAATCGGGGGCGATGGCCCGCAGGCTGCGCCGGTCATCGCCGGTCAGGTTGAGCCACAGGGTGTAGGCCGGGCCGAGGAGCGGCATCCAGAAGCGGGTGTAGAGATGTGGCACCTGGGCGTAACCGCTGCCGCCGGCTTCCAGATAGGCGCCGAGCAGCAGCTCGGGATCGGCCACGTCGCGGGCAACGGGATCGTCAATGGCCCCGTTATCTGACATGTCTGTCAGATAATCCGCGCTGCGTGGCGGGGGGAAGACAAAATCGAGGGTGATGGGGCGGCCAATCTCTGACTGCACGGCCCGTTCGATGGTCTCCCGCAGCCGGGTGTCGAGCCAGTCGCGGGCGGCGTTTGAGGGTGCGGCAATCTGCCAGGCGCCGTTGGCGGCGGAGAGGAGGGACGCGCCGGCCAGGTGCTGGTCGAAGGTGGCGTTGGTCATCTGGCGCCGGAGTTGGGCGCGTACAGCCTGCCAGACATCGTGTTCAGGTGTCAAAATGTGCTCCTCGTGAAAATAAAGGATGAAGGCGAAAGGCTGAAGGATGAAAACAGTCTTCCACGCTGTTGCCGGGCCGCCACGGTAGACGGAGGCGATCCTCTAAAACCCGGCAAACATATCATCGAGCAGGGCGCTGCTTTCGCTGTCTTCGATGTGGGCGGCGGTTTGGCGGGCCTGTCCGGCGCCGCCAGTTCCGGCGGGTCCTCGCCGGGCACAAGCCGGTAGTAGATTTCAAAACGATAAACCTTGCCTGGTTTTCTGGGTCTGCCGGTTCTGGCCATCGGTTCACTTTTTTCCGGAAGAAAGTCCGGCCTCGATTTTCTTCCAGAAAAAATTCATCCTTTCCCCTTTTGTCTTTATCCTTGCAAAAAGCCGGGCCGGCCGTGCACGGGCCGGGCCAGGGGGATTTTCTCCCGCTGCAGGACGGCCAGGGTGGCGTCCAGATAGAGCATTGTTTGCAGCTTGAGCGAGCCGCTCGCGGGCGGCGGCGCGGCGGCAGGCACTCGCCCGTTGCGGGGGGCGGATTTGAATTTGCGCAGGATGCCCAGCATCGCCTCACCTCCCCAGGGCAGCCAGACTGAAGAAGCTGCGCCCCAAAATGGCGGCCATCCCGATTTCCAGCCGGAGCCGCACCGTCCAGCGGTTCTGCGTCAGGCGATAGCGGAGGGCGGCGGCACATTGCGCCAGCCAGCCGTCCAGCAGCAGCCACAGCCAGCGCAGGGCCAGGCCGGGCCGCATCTCCAGCGGCAGGGGATGGAGGGTGCGTTGCCCGCTGCGCTCATCCGTTTCAACCAGCAGCAGCACCGGGAAGAGGGCCACCTGGCGGGCAAAGGATTTCATTGCCCGCCTCCGTGCCAAATATCAAAGGTGGCCGAGCGGTGGGGCGGGGCCAGCCGGTTCTTGACCACCGTGGCCCGGATGCGGCGGCCCACAACGACATTCCGTTCCCGCAGCGCCCGCTGCGGTCGCAGTTCCAGCCGCACCGAGGCGTAGTGGCGCAGGGCCGAGCCGCCGGTGTGGGTGTGGCCGCCGCCGGCTGTCCGGCGCAGCTGGTTGGTGACAATCAGCAGGCTGCCGCTGCGGTACAGCGGCCCCACCAGTTTGCGCAGCGCCTGGCTCAGCAGGCCGGCCATCAGCCCGGGATGGGTATCGCCCATATCCGTTTCCACCTCGGCCCGGGGCGTCAGCGCCGCCGCGGAGTCAAGCACGATGAGCTCCACCCCGGCGGCGGCCATCCCGGCCACAATCTCCAGCGCCGTTTCGGCGTTGTCCGGCTGGGCGACATACAGCGCCGCCGCATCCACGCCGCACTGCCGGAGCCACGCCGGGTCGAGGGCGTGCTCGGTGTCCACAAAGAGGGCCGTTCCGCCCAGCCGCTGAGCCTGGGCGATGACGTGCAGGCAGAGGGTGCTTTTGCCGCTGCTCTCCGGGCCAAAGATATCTACCACCCGGCCCCGGGGCAGGCCGCCGATGCCCAGCGCCGCATCCAGTGCGGCAAAGCCGGTCGGGATGGCGGCGACGGGGGGCAGGGCGCTGCGGGCCGGCTGCACCATTCCTGCCGGGCCAAAGCGGCGCTGCAATGTGTGCAGGGTGTGCGCCAGCGCCGGGGGCGCGGTGCCGTTGGTGTACAGGGAGGTCATTTGTGCCGTCCTTTCTGTTCGGGGTATACTATGAGCGGCCGGGAACTGTGTTGTCGCCCGGCCGGCCCGCTGTCTCCCGGTCAAGGTGCAGCGGGCATTTTTTTGGGTCGTCCAGCAGCCGGGCCAGCGCCTCGAGGCCGTGACCGCCGGCCTGTTCGGCCCAGTGGCCCAGGCCGGCCTCGGCCAGTTCGCGGCGGGCAGCGGCAAACTCGTGCGGCTCGATGTGGCCCTGCAAACGCCAGTTTTCCAGCAGCCGCAGCCAGCGCTGCAGCTGGTAGATGGTTTCGCGGGTGGCAATGAGCCAGTCGTCGAGCGCTTTTTGGCTAGTCACGCAGCATCTCCGCCAGTTTTTGTTGCACCTTTTGGTGGGGGATACCCAGGGCGGCGGCGAGGGCCATCCCTTCTTCATCAAAGAAGGTGGCGGCCTGCCCCCGCAGTTTGGGGTTGCTGGAGAGCAAGTCGCGGTAGCTTCTGAGGACGACCGCCGCTACCAGCCGGCGGTGGGGGTCGTTGCCGGTGGCCCGGCTGGAAGGACGGATGTAGTGTGGCATGGGCATTGCAGAGTCCTTTGGTTGTTTTTTTACGTGGTGTATCATTTTTGTTTTCGGAGGTTTAGTTCTGTTAACCTGATAAATTCTCCAAGAATGGATACAGTTCAACAC
>RFJF01000311.1 GCA_003695455.1 Chloroflexota bacterium | reverse complement strand
TCGGCCAGAAAGCTGAAATAGCCGTCGGCGGCGCCAATATCAAGCACCCGTTTGCCGCTGAGGTCCTGGGGAATTTCAAAGTAGCGGCCCCGTGTTTGCATATCGCTAACACCGTTGGTCATTACGCCGGGCACAACTTCGTAATTATGAAACCACTGTATTTCAGCCACCCGCGAGCGGATTGCTTCAAGATTCATTTTTTCCTCCAGCTTTTCCCTCCAGCCGGTTTTGCAGGCGCTCAATTTCTTGCTCCAGTTGGAGCAGTTTCTGCGCCAGGGCGTTGATTTCACGCATAGTTTGATTATCCTGGCGGGTGTTTTTGGCCTCCACAGCGGCCAGTAAATTCATGGCGGCGGCCAGTAAATTCATGGCGGCGGCATTAAAACGCCTTTGCTGCTGTATAATGGGCAGTACATACCAGCGAGCAGCAATATTGTTCCATCCCTGCCGGAAGGCAACAATGCCCGGCCCTATGAGCGGGACTTGCGATTGAAAGGGATATTCTTTTAATTCCCATTCCGTTTGCAAAGTCTGCCATAAGGGGGCCAGGCTGGGGTCGCTGAGCGGCGCCTGGCCTGGCTGAGCCTCTGCATTGGGCGAGCTTTCAGGTTGCAGGCAGGCGTTTCGCCAGGCGGTGACAAGGTGGAGCAGACTTTGCCACTCAAGCTGAGAATCCTGTCCGGCCGAGACACCGTGCGGCGCTTGCATGCGGAAGGCCAGGATGCTGGGCAATGACAGGGCCAGGCGTAAATAGGCATCGCGGGCGGCCATAAGCTCAATGGTTGGGCCTAAAGCGGTAACCCATTTTTTTTCTGCCGGGGCAAGTTCCTGCCAGAGCCAGTTTAAGGGCTTGTGCTTCAGCAAAAAGCGAAGCCGGCCGTAATGATGGGTGGTTTTTTGCAGGTAGTTATCAGCCCGGGTAGTGGTTGATTCATAATGTACCAGGCTGGCTTGAGGGTTGTAGTAGACGCGCAGGCCGGCGGCGCGAGCCCTAAAGCACCAATCGCAGTCTTCATAGTAGGCCGGGGCAAAACCCTCATCCAGGGGGCCAATCTTCAGCAGGGTTTGCCGGCTTAAGGCCAGCGCCGCGCCGGTTACCAGCTCAACATCCTGGGGTTGGTCATACTGGCCGGTATCGGCCTCATTGCGGCCAATGTGGCTTACAACGCCCCGCGTTTCAGAGATGTAGGCCCCGGCATGCTGAATGGCTCCGTTGGGATAGCGTATTTTACAGCCCACAATACCTACGGTTGGGTCTTGAAGCGATTTCACCAAAGCGGTCAGCCAGCCTTCATCTACAACTGTGTCCTGGTTGAGCAGAACCAATACATCTCCCGTAGCGGCCCGCAGGCCAACGTTGTTGCCGCCGGCAAAGCCCATATTATAATCATTGCGAATTAGCTTCACCTGGGGAAATTGTTCGGCCACCAGTTCAGCCGAGCCATCGGTTGAGCCGTTGTCTACTACAATTACTTCAAAATTTGGGTAGTCTTGCTTGAGGACGGCGCTGAGGCACGGCCCTAAATAAGCCAGACCGTTATAGGATAAAATGATGACAGATGCCAGAGGGGGGGCCATTTGTTATTTCCTGAAAACCGATAACAGATTGTGCAGGGCGGTGAGCAGACGCATCACACGGCCCGATTTGTAGCCTTCCACCTGTTTGCGCAGGACAGCAATTTCCATATCACGGGCTTTGAGCGCGCGTTGCCAGGTAATCGCCTGCCACATAGCAACAATACTGCTAAAATCGGGGGCATAGTCTGGCGTATTTTGGCTGAAGTGCTGTTCGACGGCAACCAGGAGAGGGTTGTCGGCGGAGTGTTTGGCGGCTACTACCAAATGGCGATAACTCGGCAGACGATGGTCGGCCCAATATCGCTGGCTATTGTATAAGGCATCCAAATCTGCCGAATAATCTGCACCCTGCCATACTTGCATCAAAGAGACTTTTATCACCATCAAAGGTAGCCAATAGACCATATAGCCGCTAGGCACGGCGATGTTTTCCGCTCCGGCGGCGGTCAATTGATGGCGGCATAACTCCAGCGACGGCAGACCGTTTTGCAGGTGTTCCTGCAAAAATTGATGGTGCGCATGGAAAGCGTTAACTATATATTCGTTAAGAGTAGCTTCGCCAAATTCATTGTAATCATTGGCAAACGGGCCTGTAATAATGATGTAATCGGCGGCAACGCGCATCAGCTCATCCAAAAATGCAGGCCGCAACGCCTCCGGTAGATGCTCCAACGTATCCACGGTGATAACCACATCGAAGCTTTCATCTTTGCAGGCCAGCCGGGTGCCGTCCGTTTGCAGGCTGATGGCTTCGCTCACACTGAGGTTGGCGGTGGTGACGGAATACTCCGGCAAAAACTTCCACGCCGTCGGCGAGCCGCCCACATCCAGAATGCGAACGGGGCGGTCGGGGCGGACCGTCTGTATCAAATCAACAACCTCTTTCACGTCTCGATAACGCTGGTATTGGTCAAACGGGTATCGCAATCGCGCCCATTCCGCTTCAATTTGGGGGTTGATCGTCACGTCGTGAATCCTCGTTTACCTAAAATTTTATGCCACTGTCCAAAAAGAGTAACAGCCCAACGTTTCCGGTTTTTCGGATGTCAAAACGTCTCTCCAGGGTAACTGTTCAGGTGCGATGCACTTTACTGAAACAAGCCGCTTCTTTCGGCAATGAAAAGTGCTCAACGGACAGGTCAAACGTTCAAAACAAGGGCGTCGCACCTTATGGCTGAACAG
>RFJF01000310.1 GCA_003695455.1 Chloroflexota bacterium | reverse complement strand
GGCCATGAGCGCCGTGCCATCGGTAAAATTGATGGTAACGGTGTAGGTATACGTGTCTGAAATAAAGCGGGTCTGGCTCAAATCATCCGAGGCGTACAAATAGGCCTGAACAGGCGCGCTCACGGGGTACAAAATACTGCCGTCGGCGTTGTTCAGCACCGTACCGCCGTCAAAAATCCCCAGCACCGGATTGCTGCCGGTGGGCGATGTATCCCACTGCACGCCCTGCGTGCTGGCCAGTGTGACAAAGTTGACCGTTTTTGGGCCGGTGGACCCCAAATCAAGATTGATGGTAAAAATACCGTCGTCGTGCGTATCGGGGCGCAGGCCCAGCCCGCCGGGAATGTTGCTCACTTTGTCACGCACCGGCTCGGCGCCGTTCCAGACCATATTCAGATTGGCCCCCACAAAGGCCTTCATAATCAGCGGCAGGTAGACAATGCCGCTGGCGGTGCCGTGTACGGCGTGTGTTACCGTGTTGCTGCTTTGCAGTGATGTTTGATCGCTGTTAAGCTGGGCCGCGTTTGAAAGGGTAGTGGTAAAGTTGGTGGTCACCGTCACCTGAAAGGTGGCCGTGAGCGTGGTGGCGTTGGGAAAGTTGGGCACGCCCAGCACCACCCGCGAACCATCGAAGCTGATGCCGCCCAGGTTGGGATTGCGCGCGGCGCTGCCGGGTACGTACGTGGTGCCGGCAGGAATGGTGTCGGTTAGTGCAAAATTGGTGACATCGCCGTAACTGTTGGTCATCACCACCGTGTAGGTAATGCGGTCTCCGGGGTTAACCGTGGCGCCGTGCGGCGGCTCTGCAAATTTGACCACCGAAAAACCGGGGTGATTGACGGTGGTGGTTTGGGTGGCTACGTTGTTGCCGGGAACGTTATCTGTTCCGCCGCCAAAAACGCGGGCGGTGTTGGTAATCAGCCCGGCCTGCGTGGGCGTAACCCACACGGTAAAGCTGATATTTTGCCCCACGCCCAGCAGGGCGGCGGTGCAGGTGATGATTCCGCCGTTGTGACCGCAATCGGGGCTGGCCGGGTTAAACTGCACCGTACCCGGCAGCGAGTCTGTGACCACCACCGAGGCTGCGGCCTCCGGGCCGTTGTTGGTGATGCTCAGGGTGTAGGTCAGCGTCTGCCCGGCAAACAGCGGGTCCGGCGAATCAGCTTTGGTGATTTCCAGGTCGGTAAAGCCGGTAACATCCGTCAGTTCGTTGTCAAACACGGTAGTCGGGTCCAGCGGGTCCAGCACCTGACCAATCGCCAGGTTGTTCAGTGTTCCGGCGGCGGTGGGGGTAATGACTACTGTTACCACACTGGCTGCGCCGTTGGCCAGCGAGTGCTGGGTGCAACTAATGATATTTCCGCCCAGCACACCGCAGGAGGCGGCCGGGTCAATTGATTTGACATCCATCGCACCCGCCGGCGGCAACGTATCCAGCAGCCGCCAGGTGTTGATGGTGGCCCCGCTGATGTTGGTGATGCGGATGGTGTACGTCAGCGGCGTTTGCACCGGCAGCGAAGCAGCGGAACCGGTTTTGGTCACACTCAGCCCCGGCGAGGCGGCAATGGTCAGGCCGCCGGCGGGGGATATTTGCGGCAGAGTCAACTGTTTGCCGCCGCCGGTCACAATCACGGAATCGCCGGGGCGGGCCAGACTCAGCCCCACCTGCGCCGATTGCACGGCACATGCCGGAGCCGCCGCCGGGCTGAAATCCACATTGGCAGAACCGTTGCACAACACATCGTGGCCGGCGGGGCGCACAAACACCGGCGAGTCTGCTTGCGCCAGCGCCGGAAGCAGCGCCCCCCAAAGCACGGCAGACATCACCCCAACCAGCAGGTGAAACATCAATTTGTGATTTATTATTTTGTGCGGCATTTGAGTCTCTCCTGTTCCCAAAAAACAAAAAGGGTTACACGCTATGGCACGCCACGTACCATGCTGTAACCCTGATCCCCACATCATAGCGGTGTGCCATTTACATCAAACCTTTTTGCACCCGCAAAACACCTCCGCCGCACGGCGGAAATGGCAGCTTATTTGATAATTGTTACGGTACGGAACAACGGTGTGAATTCAGTGTATCACACATCGAGCGCCGGCCTCAATGGGAATCTCGTCCCAACCACGTACGGCGTTAATTTTTGAAAATAACCGGCAATTGCAGTTGTTGCAACTGCGGCACGTACGACAGGCGAACTTCGTCCGATGTGGAGAGGTTGAGGCCGGTGGCGGTAGTGCCGGTAACCACCACGGTGGTGGTGTATGTGTTGTAGCCGGACGGGGTAGAGGCGTTCAAATCAAACTGCCCAACAGAGGCCGCCGTAACCTGCCCGCCGGCCGGTGGCGATACGCTGACCCACGAAACCGGCGGCGAAATGGCAGCCGTCCAGGTGATGGCATCCGGGTATGTTGTGCTGACTTGCAGGGTCTGCGAGCCGGGCGTGGTGGCGTCATCGGCCATAAAGACAACCGGGGTGGTCAATTCCACGCCTGCCGAATTTTGCAGGGTCAGCGCGATGTACGGTTGTAACGCTTTGTACGCATTGATGCGGCCCCAGCCAAAATAATCATCTTTGCCGGTGGTTCCCAAATCATCGGCGCTGGATTCAATTTGCTGTTGCACCTGCGCCGCCGTGAGCGAGGGGTCCATACCCCACACCAGCGCTGCCAGCCCGGAGACAAACGGCGTCGCCATTGAGGTGCCATATTTCCCGTCGTAATACTTGTAACCGTTGGTCAGTAATGGGGCAATAGTGCTGTAAATTTTGTTGGAGATGTCACCGCCGGGGGCGACGATGTCAAGCCGGGGCCCGTAGTTGGAATAACTGGCCCGGTTGTCGCTGGAGGTGGTGGCCCCCACGGCCAAGGCCTGGTCGTACGCGCCGGGGCAGTTGACGCCATACTGCCCGTCGTTGCCGGCGGCAATGACCACCAGCACATCATTGGCCTGGGCGTAATTCAGGGCCGTTTCAATATCGGTGTAGGAGCAGGGCCAGCTTGTTCTCACGCCGCCCAAACTCATACTGATTATCTTTGCGCCGTTGTCCACCGCATACATCATTGCCTCGGCAATGTCGGCGGTGCCGCCACCGCCGGCGCTGTTCAGCGCCTTGAGAGCCATGATTTTAGCCCCCCAACTAACGCCGGCCACACCGGTGCTGTTATTGGTGGCCGCCGCCGCAATACCGGATACGTGCGAGCCGTGCCCGTTGTCATCATTGGGGTCGCTGTCGTTGTTGGCAAAATCGTAGCCGTTAACATCGTCAACGTAGCCGTTGCCGTCGTCGTCAAAAAAGTTGCCGGGGATTTCGCCGGGGTTGGTCCAGAGTTTGGCGGCTAAATCCGGGTGGTCCAGATCCACGCCGGTGTCAATCACGGCAATGACCACGCTGCTTGCGCCGGTTGAAATATCCCACGCTTGCGGGGCCTGAATTTTGGTCAACCCCCACTGGGAGCTGAAATATGTGTCGTTGGGGCTGCCCATGGTGTGGATTACATAATTGAGGCTGACCGATTCCACGTCTTTGCGCGCGACCAGTTTTTCAACGGCCGCCTGCTCGTAGCCGGGGGCTACTTCTACCCGGAGCAACCCGCTGCGCGGCAGCACCCGTTTGATACGCGCGCCCTCCTGCTGCAAGCGCCGCTGCCCGGACATTGCGCCGATGGCCGGTTTGAATTTGACCACCACTTCGCCCGGCACAAATTCCGGGGTTGTTTTGGCAGATGGCCCTTGTGCCCGCACGGCCGGCGCGCCGGTAATGGTTAGTAGGATGAGTACCAGTAGAAGAGTTCCGGTTTTGAACATCGAGTTTGTCATGGGCGGAGTCACATTTGGTGTTAGATTGCGTATTATCCCGATAGTAGCCGCGCCGGATGAAAAACCTGCGCAGAAACGGTAAAAAT
>RFJF01000309.1 GCA_003695455.1 Chloroflexota bacterium | reverse complement strand
TATCTGGAGAAATAATTTCAACGCTGAACGCAAAAATTATACCCCAAACCGGCCAACCGCCAAATAAAACTCCCTCCGGCCAATTTTTCCCGCCGGAGGGAGTTTTTTATTCTCTGCATTTGCTGCGCGATGAGCGCCCACGGCGCGCGAGCCGGGATGCAATTAGCGCAGGCCGGCCATTTCCTGCAACATGTGCCAGTTGCTCAGCCGGTCGGCCTGAGCCGCCTGCAATGCCGCCGAGGGGTTGCCCTCTTTGTCAAACTGCTTGGCAAAGCGGCCTTCGGTGCGGGCAAAGGTATAAAAATCAATGGTTTCGCCGGTTTTGGGCACGGTGTACCAATCTTCTTTTTGAGCCGGGTTGCCCTGCAAACTGAGCCGCTGGCGAATCGTATCACCTTTGCGGGGGTCGTAAATAAACACCGGGAAGGCGCGGGATTCCACGGCCAGTTTAGCCTGGTGGCGGCTCATATCGTCGCCCACGCCATGTTCCGGCTGGCAGGTAGTGTAGGTGCTAATGACCGCCGGGCCGTCAAAACTGGCGGCTTCGAGGATGGATTTGTAGAAGTGGTTGGGAATGGAGGCCACGGTTTGGGCCACAAAGGTATTGGGGTGCATCATTGCAATGCGGCCAATTTCCTTGCGCAGTTCCTGTTTGCCGGGGACGGCTTTGCCAAACTGGCTCATTTTGGTTTCCTGCCCGGTGAATGTGCCGGTTGACGATTGCCCGCCGGTGTTGGAGTAGACCTGCGTATCCAGAATCAGCACTTTGACGTTCAACCCCGAGGCCAGCAGGCGGCTCAAACTCTGGAAGCCAATGTCCAGCATGGCCCCGTCGCCGCCCATCACCCACAGTTGTTTGTCTTGCCAGCCCAGTTGGTTCCAGCGCAGGCGGATACCGATGGCGTCGGCGGGGCCGTTTTCAAACAGGCTGTTGGTCCACGGCACCAAATACGGGTTGAAGGGGTAGGTGCTGCCGTACACGGTGTTGCAGCCGGTAGAAGCCACAATGCCGATGTTCTCGCGGCCGTACACGTAGCCCAGCGCCGCCAGCCACATGCGGATGACGGTGGCTTCGCCGCAGCCGGCGCACGAGCCGGCCCCGCCCACAAACAACATACTTTGCTCAGAAAGCATCATATCCACGGCCACTTTATCGTTGATGAACGCCTGCGGCGTGGGCGGAAGCCGGCGGAAAAAGTCAATGCTTTTCTGGTAGACGGGCACGGTGGTGTCTTCTTTTTGAATCATTTTCAGGGCGTTGTAGCCCAGGTCTTCGCAGGCTTCCACACATTCGGCGCAGCCTTTGCATTTGGTGGGGTCCACAAAAATGCCGAACATGCCCGGCGTTTTGCCCCGCTTTTGCGGCACGTTGAAAAATTTGTTGGTTTGCGCAAATTGGGCCTGCATAAAATTGGCTTCATTTGGATTTTCAATCAAGCTAATTTCCTGCTCCAACACGGGCTGCTCTACCACTTTGCCCAAAATGGCGGTGTCCGGGCATTCGTTGACGCAGGTCATGCAGCCCACGCAGTTTTCGTTGATAAATTCCGGGATTTCCGGCGCAATGTAGCTGAAATCGCGCAGCACGCCGGTGCCAACGGGGATGGTACTGCGCGCCACATTTTTATCGGCGGGCAGGTTGTCGTCGGCGCCCTGGTTGTATTCCAGCATCACATTTTCAAAGAAATCCTGCACGTCAATAATATCGGCGCTGTAGCCGTTGGAATCGCCATTTTGTTTGGTTTTGGTGATGGCGGTTGGATCAAAAGTGTTGGTTGTTACACCCATTGTTGTCTCCTGTAAAAATAGGATTCAGGGGTCGGGAGTCAGGAATTAGGGAATGCCTCCCCTACTCCTTACTCCGTACTCTGTAATCCTTGCTTCGTACTCTGTAATCCTTGCTTCGTACTCCCTGAATTCAATCGCTAAAACAGCTCAATCTCGGCGCGGGGGTCCAGAATGGGATTGGTCACGTCCGAGGCCAGACATTCGGGCGGCAGTTCAAATACCTCATTGTAGCCGCGCCGGATGGCGGTCAGGTTGGCCTGCACCACGGCTTCGCCGCGCTTGCCAAAGTATTTGCGCACTGCTTTTTCCACGCCGGCCATCACGTCATCGGTGGTCAGCCCGGCCTGGTTCTGAAACGGCGTGGCTTTGAGGAAGATGCCCAGCAGCACAATGCCCTGCATCCGCACTTCCAAATCCGGCGAGGGGGCCTCTTCGCGGGCAATTTTGGCGGCGTCCAGCGCCATCACCCGCAGGTTTTTGCGGCGGATTTCGTCTTTGGCTTTGGGCGGCACGTTGGCCCAGACCTCGTGGGGGTCTGTTTTGGGGGTTTGAATAAAGAGCGTGCCGCCGGGCTGCAATCCTTTGAGCGGGTTGCCGTACAAAAAGGCGTTGACATCGTTGAGCGGCACAAAATCCACGTAGCTCAATTCAGAATGGGTGCGAATCCGGCCGTCGGCCACGGTCAGGTAGTAGGTGGTGGGCAGCCCCTTTTTCTCGGAGCCGTATTTGGGGTAGGCCTGCACTTTTTTGCCAAACACATCGCCCACAATGGTGGCGATGACTTTGTTGGTGGTCACCGAGCCAAAGCCCCCCACCGAGTGGCCGCGCATTGAGAAGCCACCCTGCGGCCGGATATCGGGGTTTTCCTGCACCGGCAGCGCCAGATCGTGCTTGATGCCGGTCACAAAATAGGTCAGGCCGTGTTCATCCATCATATTGCGGGTAACGGCAATAAAATCGCCGGGCGCCACATCACGCGAGCCAAGTCCGGCGGAGCCGGAATAAATGCGGGGGATGACGGTGATTTCCGGGTATCCATCGCGGCCTGTCAGCGCGTCGGCAAAGGCAGCCTTGATTTCACGGGTGAGCGGGTTGGATTGGGCCAGCGGGTTGTCCATGCGTTCTACCACGCTGAAGGCCTTGACGCCGCTGAGCGCCTCTACCAGTTCCGCGCCGGGAAAGGGGCGAAAGCTGGTCACGTGAACCGCGCCCACTTTGATGCCCAGGTTATCACGTATCCAGTCAACGGTGGCCTCGGCGGTGTCAATCAGGGTTCCCATGCCCACAATGGCGTATTCGGCATCGGCCATTTTGTAGCTTTCAACCGGTTTGTATTCACGGCCGGTCAATTGTGCAAAATCGGCCATAGCCTGTTTGAGCGCGGGCATCACGGCATCGTAATAGTAGCGCTGGGCAATTTTGCCCTTCATGTAGCTATCCTGATTTTGCACCACGCCGGTCATCAGCGGGTTGTAGGGGTCAAACAGGTTGGTCAGCATCTCTGCCGGGCTTTTGACAAAGTTTTTCATCAGCTCCGGTTCCGGCAGGTTGATGTTTTCCACGGTGTGGGTGGTCAAAAAACCATCCTGCACGTTGAGAAACGGGGTGTGGGTTTCTTCGGCCACGCGCCGGGCAATAAGCGCCAAATCTGCCGCGCCCTGCGCATTGCGGGTAAAGAGCATGCCCCAGCCCACATCTTCCACGCCCATCACATCGTCATGGCCGGCGTGCACGTTGAGGCTGTGGCTGGTGAGCGCCCTGGCCCCAATGTGAAACACCACCGGCAGCCGTTTACCGCTGATGGCGTACAGCACTTCTTTCATCAAAATCAGCCCCTGCCCGGAGGTAAAGTTGGTCACGCGGCCGCCGGCCAGCGCAAAGCCCTCGCAGACGGTGGCGGAACTGTGCTCGCTTTCCGGCTCAAAATATTGCAGCGTTTCGCCCCACAGGTTGGGCCTGGCGTTGACCACGGCGGTGTTAAAACCGTGGGCCATAGTGGTGGATGAGGTAATGGGGTACGCGCCCGCCCCCTGCGCAATGTGGGTTTCTACCCACACCACTGCCCCGGCCCCATCGGCCGTGGTTGGAATGCCGGGATACGGCACACCGGACTTACCATTTTTACTCATTGCAACACTCCTTTCAACATCTTACCAGAATCGATAGAAAGTCGACCGCCCCCCCGCTCGACGTCAAAAAAATGATGGCTATTCAGTTGTAAAAATGGGAGACAAGCCTCGTTGCTTGTGTGGCACTTCCCTGCCGGAATTGGCCGGCCCTGCTGTACTAACAAGCGTAGTTCATTGAAGTGGAGGTTTTAGGTTCGCTATTTACACCATGTTTGCTGGGGCAACGGGTTCAATTCGGTTTGCTTCTGTCCAGTCTGATTTCAGAGATGATGTCATCCAGGGTCTTGTCGCCAAACAAGGCGTCCCTTTCCTCGGTGTAATTGCCATACCCTGTAGTAAATTGGTTGATAAAACGAATAGTGTTGACAACGCCCAATGTTTGAAACAACACTTTTATGGCTTCCTGGGTTATTTCGGCCAGCGGTTTTGTTTGGGTTACCATCACTTAAATACCTCAATCAACTCCAGCGGTGACACCACCGGCACGCTCAGGTCATCAATATTTTTGGCCTTTTTTAACACGCGGTCATCACACGTACAAAAGAAATCCGCTTCTGCCGAAGCCACGTGCAATGCGTCCAGTGCTTTTAAGCCAATCTGGCCGAATGCTCTGGCACGGTTTTCTACCGTTTCATTCAAGGTTACAACTGAGGCAGCCTTGCTCAACACCTCCAGACCAAAGTCACGGCGGATGGGGTGAGGGGTTTGTTGCACTTCATACTGTAATGCTTCGGATGAAACCAACTCAAGCTGCCCCGTCTCACACAGCGCGAGTATTCCCGGAATGGCTTCTGCCTCCATAATAATCCGAATCTGGGTTTTGCTATCCAACGGGCGCTGTATGCTGCACGTATCAAGATAAATCTTCATGGCGCAGAGTATAACATATTATCCCGTTTGTGAATAGCAAGACCGGGCATCTTATTGCAACGGGTCTTTCCAACAATATATTGAGATACCCGCGGAAGTCAAACAGCGGGAGGTTTTGTGGGCAGTTCCACAGGGGGCGGCTCGCCCTCTGTCTCGATGGGCCACAGCTTGTCGCGCTCGGTGATGTGGTCCGGGTAGAGAATACCGTCCAGGTGGTCCATTTCGTGCTGGATGATGCGGGCCAGCAGGCCGTCGGCGGTCAGGCTGAACGCTTCACCGCCGGTTGTGTGCGCCGCAACCTCTACCCAGGCCGGGCGGCTCACCAGCCCCCGCCAGCCGGGGATGGAAAGGCAGCCCTCTTCGCCCTCAACCGTTTCCGGGGCGCGGCGGGTGATTTGCGGGTTGACAAAGACAAACGTCTCGCCGGCGCGGGGGTGGAGCGGCTCCTCCTCCTCCGATTCCGGGGCGGGAATGTGCGCCACAAAAATGCGCCGCATCACCCCGATTTGCGGACCGGCCAGCCCCACCCCGTGGTGGGCGTGCATGGTGTCCAGCATATCCTGCGCCAGCCGGGCCAGTTCCGCCGAAAACTGCTCAACGGGTGCGGCCTGCGCCCGCAGGCGCGGGTCGTTAACAAGCACAAGCTCTCTGATCGGCATAATTCAATATGATAGGCCACATTGGCACGCTGTCAAAAAATCGGGGCGGACCGGCATTAAGCGTCTATCCGCAAAATGGTCTTTCAGTGGGCCGGATGGTCGGGGACAAGCCCCGACGCTACGAATTTACGGATAGACACCAAACTTATTATTCTTTTACGCAAAATTTACTTATATATTCTCTGGTACTGCCGATGACAATACTGTATTGCCACCTTAAACAGCCAGAGCTTCACACTGCCTGGTCCAGTTTAACGCATACAGACTATCAACCTTATCAATCAAAAATCACGGTGATTTTATTTTTTCTTGGAGAGAGTTTCATGACACTAGCTACACAATTTCGGCTCCGGTTCTTTAAGCAAGGCGTACCCGTTTTGCTGGCAACGTTTTTATTTTTTTCCTTCGCCTCGATGGCCCTGGCGCAGGGGCCACCACAAATTGTTCAAAACGGCCCGTGGACACAAGTCGGCAACGCGGGCTTCTCTGCAGGGACAGCATCCTACACCAGCCTGGCCTTCGACAGCAGCGGCACCCCTTACGTGGCTTACACGGATAGGGGCAATAGCGACAAAGCCAGCGTGATGAAATTCAACGGCGCCAGCTGGGAATATGTCGGCAGCGCCGGCTTTACCGCGGGGGCAGCAGGCTACACCAGCCTGGTGATAGACAGCAACAACACGCCCTATGTAGCCTTTATGGATGAGGACAACAGCTACAGAGCCAGCGTGATGAAATTCAACGGCGCCGGCTGGGAATATGTCGGCTCCCCCGGCTTCTCCGCAAGGAACGTTTGGAACACCAGCCTGGCCTTCGACAGCAGCGGGACACCCTACGTGGCCTATCGGGATGAGAGGTACGGCTACGGAGCCAGCGTAATGAAACTCAACAACTCCATCTGGGATTGGGAATATGTCGGCTCCCCCGGCTTCTCCGCAGGGGCAGCAGACTACACCAGCCTGGCGATAGACAGCAACGGCACCCCCCACGTGGCCTATCAGGATGAGGACAACAGCGGCAAAGCCAGCGTGATGAAATTCAACGGCAACACCTGGGAACCTGTCGGCTCCTCTGGCTTCTCCGCAGGGGTGCCAACCTACATCAGCCTGGCCTTCGACAGCAACGGCACCCCCTACGTGGCCTATCGGGATGAGGACAACAGCGGCAAAGCCAGCGTGATGAAATTCAACGGCGCCAGCTGGGAATATGTCGGCTCCCCCGGCTTCTCCGCAGGGGCAGCAGACTACACCAGCCTGGCGATAGACAGC
>RFJF01000308.1 GCA_003695455.1 Chloroflexota bacterium | reverse complement strand
TCCCAAACCTGCGCCGGGCGATTGAACTGCAAAAAGAACGGTGAACCATGACATTAAATAATCCGGTGATTGGTCTGTCCCGTTTTCAGTTAGTGCATACTTTTGTTGCCTTGGTCATCCTGCTGGCGTTGAGCGCCTGCGCCGGTGAAGAACCGGCGCAACAAATTCGGCTGGGTGATTTGGTCACGCCAACTTCGGCAACATCTCTGCCCCCCGCCAGCCGTCACGCCCTGAGAATGGCGGTGGCGTCTGTCAACTCTCCCCGCAGTACGCTAATTCATTACGAACACCTGGTCAACTACCTGGCGGCCCGGCTGGATATGCCCGGCGTGCTGGTGCAGGGCAAAACATACGCCGAAATCAATGACCTGGTGCGCGAAGGTAACGTGTCGCTGGCAATGGTTTGCACCAACCCCTACGTTGACGGCAAAGAATCGTTTGGAATGCGCGCGCTGGCGGTGCCGCAGGTCAACGGGCAGGCTGTTTACTATTCGTACCTGATTGTGCCGCAAGACAGCCCGGCCCGGAGCTTGGCTGATTTGCAGGATCACACCTTTGCCTTTACCGACCCCCTTTCAAACTCCGGACGGCTGGTTATTGTGTACCAGTTGGCGCAGTTGGATGAAACATCTGAAACCTTCTTTTCGCGCTACATTTTTACGTACAGCCACGAGCACGCCATCAAGGCCGTTTCTGACGGGCTGGTAGACGGCGCGGCAGTTGACAGTTTGATTTACGATTACTTGGCGGCAACCGAACCGGAACGCGTAGCCAACACCAAAATTATTGCCCGCTACGGGCCGTTTGGCAGCAACCCGGTGGTGGTTCCACCCGGCATTGACCCGGCGCTGGAACGACAATTGCAGGATTTACTGCTGACCATGCACCAAAACCCGGACGGGCTGGAAATTTTGCAGGCGTTGGGCATTGAGCGATTTGTTTTGCCCAACGACTCCGCCTACGATTCCGTGCGGGAAATGCGCCGGTATCTCAACCTGTCGTCCAATGAAGGCTAAATACAGTTGCCGGGAGGGGCAAAATGCGCTGGATCAGACAGGTTAGCCTGCGGCTGCAAATAATTGGCCTTGTCCTGTCTTTCACACTGGCAGTTGGGTTGGGTAATGCGTTCAGAGCGCATCTGGCGTTGGATGATATGGCTCGTGAGCAGTTTGAACGGCGCAGCGTGGCTACGGCGCTGGCGCTGGCCGCGCAGGCCACCGATTTGTCGCTGGCCAATGATTTGTTTGGCCTGTTTGAACTGCTCAATAACACGCTGGTCAGCACCCCCGATGTTCGCTACATTATGGTGCTGGATGAAAACGGTGCGGTTCGTGCCCACACCTTTGGGCCGGGTGTTCCGCGCGGTCTCGATCAGGCCAACCACGTGCCTCCCGGCGAGCCGTGGCACATGACCCGGTTGTCTACCGAGGAAGGCCCGGTAGTAGATATTGCCGCGCCGTTGCTTGAAGGACAGCCGGGAACATTGCGCCTGGGCATGTCTGAGCAGGCAATTCTGGATTCTGTAAACCGCCACACCGTGCAATTGGTAGGGTTGATGGCCCTCAGCCTGGCCCCGGTACTCATCATCACCTATTTTCTGGGCCGCACGCTTACCACGCCGCTGCTCAAACTGGTTGATGTGACCAACGCCATCCGGCAGGGTGATTTAACGCGACGGGTTCCGGTGCAGGGCCGGGACGAGGTAGCCAGACTGGGCGCTGCCTTTAACGAAATGACTCAGGCGCTGGCGGAATCTCAAATCGCGCTTGAAGCCTCAAACCGCAACCTGCAATCTCGCAACGAAGAACTGGCAGCGCTGTACGCCGTGGCTACCGCCATTGCCAACGCCGGCACAGTTGACGAGTTAGCCAACGCTGCCCTGACCAAATCACTGGAAGTGATGGGCTTTGAAGCCGGCTGGGTTTTTTTGATTCCCCACGCCGGAGAAGCGCCATCGTTGCGGGCCGAACGCGGTTTGCCGCCGCAACAAGCCCAACATCTGGCCCACGGCCTGCCCGGCTGCTGTTTGCCGTTTGAAGCGCAACATTTGCAAACCGCCACGCTGGTACACCCCGGCCAGCCATGCCCTTGCCTGACAGACACCGAGGCCTGCGCCGCAGACTTGATTACCCACATGGCGGTGCCGCTGCGTTCCCGAACCACAATGTGGGGTACCATGCACCTGGCCGCTAAAACCCCCGATGAGTTCACCCCGGCCAACCAGAAGTTGCTTACCGCTATGGGCCGGCAAATTGGCATGGCCGTAGAAAATGCCTTTCTGTCTGAAACCCAGCGTCGTGAGGCATTTCGGCAGGTGTTGTTTGAACGTACGCTGACTGCTCAGGAGGAAGAGCGAAAACGCATTGCCCGTGAATTGCACGATGAACTGGCCCAAAGCCTGGCAGTGTTAATCCGTGATTTGGAAGATGTTGCTCACCCAAAACTGCACGGTCAAAATGGATGGCAGGCGCGGGTGCAGGATACACGCGCGCTGGCCGTGCAAATCCTTGAACAAACACGCCGCCTCATTTTTGATTTACGCCCATCGGCCCTGGATGATTTGGGCCTGTTGCCGGCGTTGCGCCGCTACGCCCGGCATCACCTTGAACCGGCCGGCATTGAGATGCAATTTACTGTTTCCGGAGCAAAACACCGTTTGCCGTCTAATATTGAAACCGCGGTCTTTAGAATTGGGCAAGAAGCCATTAGCAACGTGGTAAAACATTCTGCAGCCGGGCAGGTGCAAATTAATCTCGGGTTTGAATCACGGCAGGTAACATTGACCGTTTCTGATAACGGCAAGGGGTTTGAACCGGCGCAAACTTTGGATGTTACCGCCAACCCGGCCAACGGGTTGGGGTTGCTGGGAATGCAGGAACGGGCCAAATTGCTCAACGGCACTTTGATTATCAACAGTAAACCCGGCGCAGGAACATCAGTACAGGCCACAATTCCGCTGGAGGACTCACCATGACCCCAATCCGTATTTTGCTGGTAGATGACCACACCCTTTTCAGAGAGGGTATTCGGCGTTTGGTTAATGAACAGCCCAACATGAAAATAGTTGCCGAAGCGGCAACGGGCCGTCAGGCTGTAGACAGGGCCATTGAATTTAACCCCGACGTAATTTTAATGGACATTGCTATGCCCGATATGACCGGCCTGCAAGCTACCAAAGTTATCAGGGAACAGCTTCCGCAAACGCGAATCCTGCTGTTGACCGTACACGATGACCGCGAATACCTGTTCCACGGGCTAGAAGCCGGCGCATCGGGCTACGTGCTCAAAGAGGCTGAAGCGCAGGCATTGGTGATGGCTATTCAGGCGGTGCATCGCGGCGAAATTTACTTGTACCCGTCGGTAACACGCTGGCTGGTGCAAGATTATTTGCAACGCGGCACACGCGCCAACGCCGAAGAACAACAGCGCCTCACAGAACTGACAGACCGCCAGCAAACTGTGCTTCAATTGCTCGCCGAAGGCTGTTCAAACCAGGATATTGCCGCCGAGTTAGTACTCAGTCCGTATACCGTTCAAACGCACATCCAGAATATCATGAAAAAACTTAACCTGCACAACCGGGCAGAGTTGATTAAGTATGCTATTCGCTACGGCCTGACCGATTTAACGCCCCCTGATTAACCACCGCGCCTCCCCAAAATGCAGTAGGCAGCCCGCGGCCCGGTTACTGCCAAAGATACTGGTTTAAGCGATAGACCGGCGGCTTTGTGTTTGCTATACTGAAACCATAGACGGTTAATCAAATTTCAGGAGGAAATATCATGGTTGGTATGGCACTGTTTGTATTTTTGGGCGAAGTTCTCTTTGGAACGCTGCTTTTTGTGACGCTGGCAATGTTCATTAAATTCTGGGCAGAACACAATGAAGCCAAAGAAGCGCAGGAAGCCGTAGCAGAAAAAGAAACAGCCCCTGCCGCAAAACGCGTTCCCGGACGGGTTACAGGCGCCAAGGCGTAGTTATCTTAAAAATCCAACAGAATATACGTTTACAGGCACGGCCGGTACATTGCTGGCCGTGCTTTTGTATTTTTTGCATAATGTGGATAGATGTCACTACCAGAAAATGACATATGTCACTTTTGAACAGGAGCGTATCTGGTGTAAGATAATAAGAGTAATTTATAGATACTTCTGGTCAATGAGGGAAATGTATATGGCTCGTTCAGTGTATCAATGGGGATTGGGCGCAGTGTTGGTAGTTGTCACGGTGTTGGGGCTGGCCGCTGTTTGGTCCTCGGTAAAATTAGCCCGGGCCGAAGAACTTCCATACATTGACCTGAACCAGCAGGAGCCATTGTCTTCTGTAGCCCAGGCCGAGATTGTTCCCTTGCGTGTGGCCGTTGCCGCGGTTATTTCACCACAAGGCACATTTGAAAGTTACAGCGCGCTTGCAAGCTATCTCAGCAGCAAGATAGGCCGTCCGGTTGAATTGGTGCAACGCCGAACATACGCTGAGGTAAATGAGCTTGTTGAAAACAACAAAGTTGACGTAGCTTTTGTTTGCACCAGTGCCTACATCATCGGAAACCGGGATTTTGGGATGGAGTTACTGGTTGCGCCCCAGGTTGATGGCGCAACCACCTACCAATCCTGGCTGATTGTGCCGGCTGACAGCCCTGCCCAAAATTTATCGGACCTGCGCGGTAAAACCTTTGCCTTTACCGATCCCTGGTCCAACAGCGGGCGCGTTTTCCCTACCGCTATGGTTAAAGATTTGGGTGAAACGCCGGAAACATTTTTTGGCCGCACTTTTTACACCTACAGCCACGATGATGCCATCAGGGCCGTGGCCAATGGCGTGGCCGACGGCGCGGCTGTTGACAGCCTGGTGTATCAATATGCTGTTGCTCGTGAACCCGAATTGGGGAACAAAACAAAAATTATTCATCGCTCACCGGCTTTTGGCATTCCGCCGGTTGTAACCTCGCCCCATTTGCGCCCGCAGACAAAAGCCGAACTGCAAAGCATTTTACTGGACATGACCAACGACCCGGCCGGGCAGGCCGCGTTGGACGTTCTGGACATTGACCGGTTTGTTCTGACCAGCGATACTCAGTACAATTCCGCACGCGAACTTGAAGAAAAGGTTGGTCTGTTAGAGTTAAAATGAGTTCTTTTGCAGAACGGACCCGGCGAATTTCCCCCTCGCCTCGCCATTTGTTTGACCGGTTTTGGGCAGTGGCCGGTGCGGTTAGCGTACGCACCAAAATATTGGGCATTGTGCTGGCCCTGGTACTCATATTGGGCGCCGGCGTAACCGTGCAAGTACGGCTAACCCTCCGGGATTCTCTGAGCCAGCAATTGCAAAATAAAGGCATTTCTGTAGCCCGTGATGTCGCCGCCCAAAGTGTTGATATGCTGTTGGTGCGCGATTTATACGCAGTTCATCAGCTTTTGCAAGATACGCTTGCCAATAACCCCGAGGTAAGCTATGCCTTTGTTGTCAGCCCCCAGGGCGAAATTTTGGCCCACACTTTTGGCGAGCGCTTTCCCACCTCACTGATCAATGTAAATACTGCAGAGGGCACCGACCATTACCAACTGCAAAAATTAAACACAAACGAAGGTGTAGTGTGGGATTTTGCGGTGCCGATTTTTGAAGGTAAGGCCGGTATAGTCAGACTGGGATTGTCTGAAGATATGATGCACGCCGCCCTTGATAGTATAACCGGCCAACTATTGTTTACCACCATTTTAGTATCTCTGGTGGCTGTAGCGGCGGCCATTTTCTTAACCTGGCTGATTACCCGGCCGGTACTGGCCCTGGTAGACGTGACAAAATCCGTGGCCCAGGGTGATTTATCCCGGCAGGCTCCCCACTGGGCTGATGACGAAATTGGTTTGTTAAGTGACTCTTTTAACGCCATGACTAAGGATTTGGCAGCTACCCAGGCCAAAAATCAGGCGTTCAACGCCGAGCTGATTCGGCGTAACCGCGAACTGGCCGCCCTGAACATTGTGGCCCAAACTGTTAGCCAACGGCAAGACTTGCATGAAATGCTTGAAAGCGCATTACGGTGCGTTTTAGACCTGATGCACATGCAGGCCGGCTGGATTGTATTGTTTGCGGCCAATAATGGAAAGTATCAACTGGCCTGTTCAATTGGTTTGCCCCAGGCCATTGCCATGCAAGAAGCTGATCGCGGTTTTTTAAGCTGCCAGTGCAGCCGGGTTGTGGATGAAAAATCCACGTTGCTTATTTCCTCGCTTCAGGAATCATGCCCCATTTATCAACTCAAGCTGCCAAATCAGCAAACAGTTACCGGCCACGTGGCTGTGCCGCTTATTTCCAAATCTCAGGTATTGGGTACCCTGAACATTACCTGCACACCTGACAACACTTCTATTGAAGAAGATATGCAGTTGCTGGAGGCCATTGGCCAACAGCTTGGCGTAGCCGTAGAAAATGCCCGGCTGTGGCGAGAGGTTCGTGAAAAAGAAAAAGCCCGGGGCCAACTGTTAGAAAAAATCATTACCGCGCAAGAAGAAGAACGGAAACGGATTGCCAGAGAACTGCATGACGGCACCAGCCAGGCGTTAACTTCATTTAAAGTGGGATTAAAGGTGCTTGAAAGGCTGGAATCGCCGGAAGAAATCCGGCAACATCTGGCCGGCATGCAAGATATTGTGGCCGAGACTCTGGACACGGTGCATGATTTGGCGCTGGAATTGCGCCCCAGCGTCCTCGATGATTTAGGTCTGGTAGCTGCACTGCACCGTTACGTGGCCGAATACCAGCGCCGCTTCAACCTGAGGGTTGATTGCCGGGCCGTAGGTTTTGAAGGACGCCGTCTGCCCGCCACAGTTGAAACCGCCCTGTACCGTATTGTGCAAGAGTCTCTCACCAACGTGGCCCGCCATTCCGGGGCCAAATACGCCAGCGTGACGCTGGAGCGGACAGACCAATACGTGCGGGCCATTGTAGAAGATAACGGTGACGGGTTCGATGCCTCACAGGCGCGGGCCGAGCGCAAACTGGGGCTGTACGGCATGGAGGAACGTGCCGTTCTCATCGGCGGTAACCTGCGTATCGAATCCGTAAAAGGCGAAGGCACCACCATTCTGGTACACATTCCCTTGTCAGAAATACCCGTACCCAACCCCGAAGAAACATTGCTAGAGGAAACCATTTAATGTCAAAATTTCGTATTTTGCTGGCCGATGACCATGCCGTGCTGCGAGCCGGATTGCGTATGCTGCTCAGCGCCGAGCCGGATATGGAAGTGGTGGGTGAGGCAAATGATGGTCAGCAAGTGCAGGCCCAGGCCAAAGCTCTTAAACCTGATGTCATATTACTGGATTTAACAATGCCTGGTATAGACGGCCTGACGGCCCTGCCTATCCTCAAAAAAAATATTGTTCCGCAAAGCCGTATTCTTATTTTGACCATGCATGAAGATGAGGCCTACTTGCGTCAGGCTTTGCAAAACGGCGCAGCCGGCTATGTGTTGAAAAAAGCGGTTGATACCGAACTCCTCTCGGCAATCCGCGCCGTGATGCGGGGCGAAGTCTACGTGCATCCGGCCATGACCAAACTTCTTCTCAACAGCATGTTGCCCCAAACCCCGGAACCTGCCAGCGATGATGCCCAACTATGGGCCAGCCTGAGCGAGCGCGAACAGCAGGTTATTCAGGGCATTGTTCGCGGTTTCACCAGTGAAGAAATTGCCGAACAGTACTTTCTGAGCGTAAAAACGGTGTATACCTACCGTTCACGGGCCATGGCCAAGCTGCACCTTGAAACACGCGCTCAACTGGTAGACTTTGCAATGCGCCTGGGCATTTTTGGCGAGGATGTGTAAGAATTATTCCTACATCCGGGTCTAACTTTGCCCGACAAGGCATCTTCAATTTCCCCCTTTTTTCCTACAAAATTGCTGCAAACTATCTAAGTTATCCCGCTATAAAACACCCCCCATTTTTGTTACAATAAGCACAGTTAAAAAACGTACTCCGAGCCTGCCGTGCCTACGGATTTATTCTACGGCCGCAGGCCGCCGGCCCACCGGCCGGCCGGGGTAATGGTGGAAACGCCATTGCCTGCCACATCTGCAAAGGAGACGCTACCCCCGGGGTAGAGTCTCTTTTTTTTCTGGCCCTGTAACAACCAAAAAATGTACCAAGGAGGTTAAAATGCCAGATATTCTTACCCAAGACAATGTCCTGGTGCGGATGCAGGAAGATATTAAACGTGCCCTGCAGAAGCCTGTGGACCAACGGCGCTGGGTAATGGTCATTGACACCCGCAAATGCGTGGGTTGCCATGCCTGCACCGTTAGCTGTGTTGCCGAAAACAAGTTGCCGCCCGGAATTGTGTACCGCCCGGTGCTGGAACAGGAATTCGGCGCGTACCCCAATGTGGGCAAGCGATTTGTGCCCCGCCCCTGCATGCAATGCGATAACCCGCCCTGCGTGCCGGTTTGCCCGGTCAATGCCACCTGGAAACGGGACGACGGCATTGTGGCAGTTGATTACGAACAGTGCATTGGCTGCCGTTATTGCGTGACCGCCTGCCCCTACTCGGCCCGTACCTTTGATACCGGCCACACCTACACCCAGGACACCATTGAACAGCAGGGGTACGAGCTGTTAGCCAACTTTGAGTACGGCGAACAGCGCACCCGCGAACCCGGCACCGACCACTCGCCGATTGGCAACGTGCGCAAGTGCCACTTCTGCCTGCACCGGCTGGAAGAAGGCGAAGTGCCGGCCTGCGTCAGCACCTGCATGGGGATGGCCAACTACTTTGGCGATGCCAACGACCCGGACAGTATGGTGTCAGAGTTGATTGCATCGCCCAACGTGATGCGCCTCAAAGAAGAAATGGGCACCGAGCCCAAAGTTTATTACCTGGTTTAATGGGAAAGGAGGCAAACTAATGAATAACCTGGTTCAAAAAGTGGCGTGGGTTATCGCCATTGTTGGTTTTGCAATTGGGTTGGTGGGTCTGTACCAGCGCCTGACGCTGGGGCATACGGCCGCCAACTATGGTAGTTATGTGCCGTGGGGCCTGTGGGTTGCGGCCTACATCTACTTCATCGGCCTGAGCGCCGGCGCATTTTTGATGTCTGCGCTGGTCTACGTATTCAGAATTAAAATCTTTAAACCGATTGGTAAATTAGCCTTGTTTACGGCGCTGGTCACACTGGTGGCTGCCATGTTTTCCATCTGGATGGATTTGGGCCACCCGGAACGCGCCTGGAAAATGATTTTAAATACCAACTTTGGTTCCATGATGGGCTGGATGGCCTGGCTTTACTCTGCCTACTTTGTCCTGCTGATGCTGGAACTCTGGTTTGCCATGCGCGCCGATATGGCTGCCTGCGCCGGCGAACCCGGTTTCAAAGGTAAATTGTGTGGTTTTTTAACCTTTGGCCGCAAAGACACCTCGCAGGAAGCCGTTGACAAAGATATGAACCTGCTCCGCATTTTGGGTACCATTGGCGTACCGCTGGCTATTGCCTTTCACGGCGGTGTGGGTGCGCTCTTTGGTGTGGTGGGCGCGCG
>RFJF01000021.1 GCA_003695455.1 Chloroflexota bacterium | reverse complement strand
CGAATCCACCGCCGAAGAGGAGGACTCCGCACCCGACTGGCTGGCCGACCTGCCCAAAGCCCCCCTCACCGGCATGTTGGGCACTGACGAGGCTGACTTACTGGCAGATGCAGACCAACACGAAGTTGAAGAATCCGAATCCGGTCTGACCGCCGGTTCGGTGGCAGCGGCTGCTGCCGGCGCGGCCGCCGCGGCAACCATTCTGCCCCACCTCGGCGATGAAGACGACGACGAAACCGCTGTCATCGAACCGGACGCAGATGACACCCCCGGCTGGCTGGCCGATATGTCGGAAACACCGCCAATTGAAGATATGCCGGATTGGTCAATAGAGGATTTGGAACCGGCCGGGTCCGTCATTGAAGAAACGCCGGACTGGCTGGCCGACCTCCCGGAACTCGACGAGGAATTAGCTGCCGGGCAGGATACCGGCGCCATGACAGACGAGGTCCCGCCCTGGCTGGCCGACCTGCCCAAAGCGCCCGTTACCGCCGAACTCTCGCCCTTTGAGGTTGACGATACCACAGATACCGAAGAAACAGACGCCGGCACCGGCGACGAACCACCCGACTGGCTGGCTGGGTTGAGACCATCTGCGCCGCTCGCGGAAGATACGCCGGAAGATGACTCGCCGCCGGCGTGGCTTATGGATGCACCCCAGGAAGATATTGACACGCCCGATTGGCTGGTTGATCCCGCAGAAGCGGCCGCCGACCAGGCTGCGGCTGACACTGCGGAAACGGCGGACTCGGTAGCTGCCACGCTTGACCATCTGGCCGATGAGCCGGCAACCGGCGACGACAGCGATGATTTTGCTGAAGCTGCAGAAGAAGAACTCCCCGACTGGCTGGCCGACCTGCCCAAAGCCCCCCTCACCGGCCCACTGACCGAACCGGATGAAAGCGGTGAAAGCATTCCCGACTGGATGGCTGACCTGCCCAAAGCCCCCCTCACCGGCCCGCTGGAAATGACCGAGGAAGAGCCGCCCGATGCAGAGGTTGATCTTTCCGGGCGCATTGCATCGTTGTTTGGGCCGGAGGAAACCGGCCCAGAATCGGAGGACGACGACTCCGGGCCGGATGCCGGCGTTGCTCTGGCCGCTGCGGCAGGCGTTGCGGGCGGGGCTGCCGCAACAGTTGGATGGCACATTGATATGCCGGATGCTGAATCAGATGAGACCGCAGCCGGTGATGATGAAGACGACCTGCCGGACTGGCTGGCCGGTATCCGGCAATCGGCGGCAGCTGAAGTTGACGCGCCGGCCGAAACCGCCGCCGACACCGGCGTAGAAATCCCCGATTGGCTGGCCGATCTGCCGGATACCGATGCTGAAGAATCAGAGGATGCCGGCGATGACGACATCGAAATTCCGGCCTGGTTCGGAACCGCGCCGGAGGCTGATGTGGCCGAAGACGACGATGGGCCGTCTACCGAGACTGAAACCGACGATGACGCCGACGATGACCTGGTCATTCCCGATTGGCTGGGACAAACATCGTTGGATGATTTGGAGATGCCGGATTGGCTGAATGACGACGACATTGATGGTGATCTTCTGCCAGAAACGCCGCCACCGGAGCCGGACGACGGCGGGGGCGGCGCGGGCCTGCCGGATTTTTCTGAATCAGATGAAGCGCCGGAGCTTCCGGACTGGCTGCAAGAGGATGACGACGACTCCTCAAAAAAATCTGAGGGTGGGTTCTCGTTAGAGGCGCCGGCAGCCGCAGTGGCTGCCCCGGCGGAGGACTCACCCATCACATCCTCTGAAACCCCGGCTAAAGACACAACAGACCAACAAACGTTGGGCAGCAGCGCTGCCACCGCGGCAGCGCTGGGCGCGGCAGGTGTGCTGGCCGCCGGTGCTGCGGCAGGAACATCTGCCGCTGGCAGCGGCGCCACAGCCACCGGCAGCAAAATGCAGGGCTGGGTAGATGCGCTCCAGTCCGGCAATCAGCCAACCCGGCCCGTGGAAACAGCCGGCGCAATGCCCGGCATCTCAACCCTGTTGTCAGGCCCAGCCGCCCCAACGGGCCGTACAGACAGCGTGGCCGAAGCAGCGCAAACATTTTACACCATTGCCACCACCCCGCCACAGCCGGCCTCGCTGCCCAAACCGTTGTCAACGCCGGAAAAACTGGCCGGCCGAGCCGTGCGGGCCGGGCTGTATTTACTCTTCATCATTTTAATTGCCCTGCCGCTGCTGCCCGGTTTGCAGCGCCAAATAAACGGCCAAACCGTGGCGTGGACAGAACCAGAGCGGGAATTCAGCGATGTGCTGGACAGCCAGCGCCGCCAATTGATTAGCGAACAACTGGGCATCATTGATTTGCAGCCGCCGGACAGTGTGGCGCTGGTATCGTTTGATTACAGTACGGCCACCCAGGGCGAAATGCAGCCGCTGGCCGAAGCCGTACTGGGCCGGCTGTCGGGCCAGGGAATGCGCATCATCGGCATCAGCCTTGAGCCAGAAGGCGCACCGATTGCGCAGCAGACGCTGGAAAAGCTGCTGGCCGAAAAAGGGCAGGAATACGGAGACCGGGCGGTCAATCTGGGCTACCTGCCGGGCCAGGCCGTTGCCGTGCGAGAACTGGCTACCGGCCAAAAATCGCTGGCGGCGCTGCCGGATTACCGGGACCATTTGACCTTTGCCGATGCGGGCCGCGACGGATGGCAGGATGTTGGCACGCTGGAGCAGGTGTCGGTTATTGTCACGCTGGCCGATTCGCCGGTAACCGGGCGCTGGTGGGTAGAACAAACTGAGCAGGCCATTGCGCCGGACAACGGCCAACGGTTTCTGCTGGCGGGCGTCAGCGCCGCCGCCGAGCCGTTTCTCACCCCGTACCGCAAAAATGAGCAACTGGACGGCCTGATTGGCGGCATCAATGGCGCGGCGGCCATTGAAGCCGGGCGGCGCACGTTTGGCCCGGCCCGGCAAATGATAGACAGCCTGAGCATGGCCCATCTGCTGATTGTTATTCTGATTGCAGCCGGCACAATTGTGGGCTGGATGCCCAAAGAAGCGCTGCCCGGTGCACCCGAATCGCCGGAGAGCAAGCGCTCACCTATTCCCGCACCAGATGAAGAAGAGGAAGACTAGCCATGGAATCGCTTGGCGTGCTGATTTCGGCCGTACTCACGCTGATGGTGTTCAGCTACATTTTTGGCGATAACGTGCTATTCAAACTGGCCGCACACATTTTTGTGGGCGTGGCTATTGGGGTGGCCGTGGTAGTGGTCTGGAATCAGGTATTTGCCCGGTTGGGGCCGGGCAACCTGCTGACCGCATTCCCGGCGCTCATTCTGTGCCTGCTGCTCATCTTTAAAATCCAGCCGGTGCAAAGCAGATTTGCCAGCACGCTGGGCAGTATTTCGCTGGCGTTTATGCTGGGTGTGGGTGCAGCACTGGCAGTAGGCGGCGCGCTGTTTGGCACGCTGGTGCCTCAGGTACTGGCCGTTGCCGGCACCTCGCTGAACCCGAACCACTACCAGAGCGCCCAAACCAACGCCGGACTGGTGAACTGGCTCAACAACATTATCATTGTGCTGGGCACCATTGGCACATTTTTTTACTTTACCTTTGCCGTACGCGCCCCCGGCCCGCTGGGCAATGTTCGAGAAGGCGTGGTTCGGTTTTGGTCCGGCATGGGCCGATTGATGATTATTTTTACACTGGGCGCGCTGTTTGCCAACACGGTCAGTGCCCGCGTGGCGCTGCTCGTTTCACGGCTGCAATTTCTAATCAACCTGCCAGACCTGTTCCGGTAGGCCACAACATTTGGTGACCACACCTATGATTAAGAGCATTCTGGCCGCAGAATGTGGCAGCACCACAACCACCGCCATTCTCATTGAAAAAGTTGACCAAACGTTTCGGCTGGCAGCCACCGCGCAGGCCCCCAGCACGTACCGTTCGCCGTGGAACGATATTACGCTGGGCGTGCAGGAGGCCGTCAAACACATTGAAAACCTGGTAAAACGCACCCTGCTTACCCCCGGCGGCTGGCCCATCACCCCGCAAAACCCGGCCCGGCAGGGCGTTGATGCATTTTTGGTGATTTGCAGCGCCGGCGAACCGCTGCAAATGCTGGTAGCCGGGCTGGCTCACGATATCAGCGTGCGCAGCGCCCGGCAGGCCGCAGCCGGCACCTACGCCAACGTCAGCCAGGTAATCTCGCTGGATGACGGCCCGCACACCCCCGAAGAGCGAATCCAGCTCATCCGCACCCACCCCCCGGACGCTATTTTGCTGGCCGGCGGCATTGATGGCGGGGCAACCCGGCCCGTGCTTGAAATGGGGCAGGCCATTGCCACGGCCCTGCAACTGTTGGAAGAAAATGTGCCGCCGGTTTTGTACGCCGGCAACCGGGAGCTTCGGCCTCAAATGGCCGATATTCTGGGGCCGCTCACCGCGCTCCATTCTGTAAATAATGTGCGCCCCATGCTCAATGCAGACAACTTGCAGGAGGCGCAGCAAATTCTGGAGCAAAAGTATATTCAGCAGAACATGCCCAGGCTGGCCGGGTTTGACAAGCTCAAAAACTGGTCGCAGTATGATGTGCTGCCGGCGTACAAATCATTTGAAAAACTGGTAGCCTTTGTAGGGCAGCAAAATTCATTGAACGTGCTGGGCGCTAACATTGGCAGCCGCAGCACCGTGGTGGTTACGCAAACGCAAGCCCGACTTCACACCACCGTGCGCAGCGATATGGGGTTGGGGCAAAGTCTGGCCTCGCTGCTGGAGCAAATTCCTGTTGAGCAAATTCACCGCTGGCTGCCGTTCTCGCTGCCGCCGGAGGATTTAAAGAATCAACTGCTCACCAAATGCCTGTACCCCAACACCATTCCCACCAGTCCGTAAGCTTTGATG
>RFJF01000307.1 GCA_003695455.1 Chloroflexota bacterium | reverse complement strand
TCTCCACGGGTGCGGCGCGGTCTGTTGTTTCTGCGCTGTTCGGGGCGTAGGCGCCGGTCAGCCCGCAGCCGGTCAGCAGCAGCATTGCCGCCGCTGCCGCCATCACTGTTCCTCTTTGGATTTGTGTTAAAATTGACATCTGCTCGCTCCTTTAGATAATATAGTTAGTGTCTTGCCGGTAAGACGCCGGCGGCGGCAAAAAAGTTCCGGTAAAAAATCGGAGATTGCAGAGCAGAAACTATGGCCAAAAAAGCAGACCCCAAACTTGTGTTGATTGTGGATGACGAAGCCCGCATGCGGCGTTTTATGGTGATGAATCTTGAACTGGAGAATTACCGCGTAATTGAGGCCGAAAACGGGCTGGAAGCCATTGACCGCGTGCGCGAAGAGTTGCCGGATTTGGTGTTGATGGATGTGATGATGCCTGAAATGGACGGATTTGAGGCCCTGCGCATCATCCGAGAAACCTCAACCGTGCCGGTCATTATGCTGACCGTGCGCGACGACGAGAGCGACAAAGTGAAGGGGCTGGAGCTGGGCGCGGATGATTACGTTACCAAACCCTTCAGCCCCCGCGAGTTGGCCAGTCGAATTAAAGCCGTACTGCGCCGGATTGAAATGGATTCGCCGGGGCCGTCCAGCCGTTCAACGGTGGTGGTAGATGATTACCTGCAAATTGATTTCAACCGGCGGGTAGTCATTGTGGATGGTCGGGAAATCAAACTCAGGCCCACCGAGTACCGCCTGCTTTACCATTTGGTGCAAAACGCCGGCCGCACCCTGACCCACGAAATGATTCTATCCAAAGTGTGGGGCTACGAATATCGGGACGAAAGCCAGTACGTGCGGCTGTACATCACCTACCTTCGCCAAAAAATAGAGCCGGACCCCAGCCGCCCCAAATACATCCTCACCGAACGCGGCGTGGGCTACAGTTTTGTTGATTTTCAAAACAGTTGACAATGAAAATTTGTTTGGTTGTAAACCCCAATGCCGGGACCAGCGGCTTTAAGAAGCAGCTTCGGGTGGCGCAGGATTACCTGTTGCAGCAGGGCGCCGAGTTGAAACGGGTGGATACCCGGGCCAAAGATGACGCCCGCCGGCTGGCTCGCGAAGCCGCCGATGATGGTTTTGAGGTAGTGGTGGCCGTGGGCGGCGACGGCACGCTCAACGAGGTCTGCAACGGGCTGGTCAACACCGGCGCGGTGCTGGGGGTGCTGCCCGCCGGAACCGGCAACGTTTTTGCCGCCGACGTGGGCATTCCCATCTGGTCGCCGCTTGCCCCGGACGCAGTACTCAAAGCCGCCGACGTGATTGTGCGGGGCCGGCGCCGCACAATTGATTTGGGCCGGGCGCAACTGGAAGATGGCGCAACGCGTCATTTTTTGATGTGGTGCGGCATTGGGCTGGATGCAGCCATTACCCAATCCAAAGAATCGGCCACCGCGCCGCGCTCGCTGGGGTACGCCACGTGGGTGGTATCCGGGGTGATGGTTGCCGCCGATTTTATGGGCGTTCGGGCCACCATCACCACCGACGAACGTGAAATAAAAGAACGGTTGATTATGGCCGTGGTCAGCAACGGCCAGCTTTACGGCCGGGTGTGGCGGCTGGCCCCGGAGGCCAAAATGGATGACGGCATGCTCGATGTAGCCGTAATGGCCGGCCGCGGCCTGCCCTCTACCGTGCGTCACCTGCTGGGGATGACCTTCCGCAAACACATCAAAGACCCCGATTTTCAACTGTACCGCACCCGCAGACTCACGCTTTCGGCCAAAGAACCGCTGCCCGTGCACGTTGATGCCGAATCGTTTGGCTGCACGCCCGTTGAAATTGAGGTCATTCCCAATGCACTGACCGTGATTGTGCCCCCCGATGCGCCGTCGCGGTTGTTTCAAAATCAGACATAATTCATTTTGGCAAATTGCGGTCAGGAGTCAGCTTTTCCCTGATTCCTAATCCCTACCCCCTATTTTCACAGGAGTCGGACAGTCCCTTTGGGACGACAACGAGAATGAAAATGGGTGCAGGATGTGGTAGAATCGAGGCAACGACTGGTCTGAGGTCGAAGTGTCGCT
>RFJF01000306.1 GCA_003695455.1 Chloroflexota bacterium | reverse complement strand
GGTTGATTCTAAACCCCGCCCAAATCCCCGCCGGAGCGCCGGTTTCCGCAGAGCCGCCGCCCATTCCCCCGGCCCGATTTGTGGTGGCCGCCGTTGTGGTTACCAAAGCCCCGGACCCGGACGCGGCCTACAAACTGGCCCGCCCGGCACTGGATGCCCTGCTAAAGTGATCACGCGTCGCCATCTTCGGCGGGTGTGGAGTGAATTTTAACGTGCCGGTACTGCTTACCGTCGGCCACGGTGATGACCATTTTCACGTCAATGTCCTTTGGAATCAGGTTGAAATCCTGCAGAGTCCAGATGGTGGTAATGCGCCCGCTCAGGTTGGGCCACTGGTCTTTGGCCCACAGGTAGCGCTGGCGGCTGAATTGCCAGATGGGTTCCGGCTGGCGTTTGGGTTTGAACTGGCAATATTCCTCCCAAATTTCCTCGTGCGGGGTCAGCGGAAAGAGCATATCCAGCATAGCCTTCTGCACAACTGACCCGTCGCGCCCCAAATCCGGGGCAATCCAGTTAACGTGATAATTCTGGATAAACATAAAAATACCGTAGTGGGAAAAATCCTCAATTCGGCGGGCAATTTGGTTGCGTTGGTTGTAGGCTGCCTGGTAGGTGGCTTCCAGTTCAAGGTTGGGTTCTTCAATGTGTTCGTGTTCGTGTTCAAGGTGACGGTGGCCGTTAAATTTAAACAGGTCAGTATCAATATTGTACAGATAGTAAGCCAGCCGGCGGATGCGTTCAGGCCCAACATTGAACTTTGCCAGCGCCCCGGACTCAATTAACTCTTCTAACGCATCTACAATGCCGCGCTGGCGTGCGTGGTCCAGCGCGCGTTGAATTCCCATTTCATACGTCAATTTGTCGGTGCCGGGCGGAAATGCCGGCGGTGCTTCCTTATCCGGTTTACGTTTGAATCCGCCATTGGCAATGAAAATCTGAAACAGGGTGATAGAGATGCCGGCCGCCGCAATGACAACCAGCGCATCGGTTTTTTGGGTAACCAGCACCCCGCCCATAATGTAGCTGGCTACCATGCCCCTGAAACCGGCAAACTTCAGCGAGCGGGCCTCGGCGGAACCGGGCGCAATGCCCCGTTTTTCCAGTACATCGTTGCGCACAAAAAAGACGGTAGTGCTGGTGATGATAAACGCGCTGACAAATCCAAATGCGTAGTAAGCTTCAACCACCACTACTTCGCGGATAATGGGAATCAGCAGGGCTGAAATACCCCAAATCACGCCAATGCCAATCCGGTCTTCGGTGAAAAAGGCCGGCAGGCGGCCTAACCGGGCCGCGTTGGCGGCCACAGCCGCGCCGCCCACGTAACCGCCGCCCTGCGCCAACAGCAAAATGATAGACAGCAGCGTGCCGGCAATCAGCAGAAAACTTTCGCCGAATGTGCCGTTGATGGCCTGGTTGATGCCGCGCGCCACGGCAATATCCTGCGAAACCGAGGCCACAAAATCCTGTTGGGGGAGCTGTGATAATTCTCCGGCAGGGTGGTCGGTTTCGCCGCGCAGTTCCGCTGCCGCGTGTTGGGCCGGCAATGACTGGTAGATTTCTTCGGCGGCGGTGCGGTCGGCATCGGTTGGAATGGCCTGGTCCGGGGTAACGCCATCACCCAACACCTGCGCGGCCACAATTTCGTACTCAATCAGCAGGGTGCTGTATCCTTCGGTGGCGGGAATATCCCAGCGCTGGGCGGCGTAAAGTTGAACCACCCCGGTGCCAATTAAAAAGACTGCCGCCAACGTGAGCGCCAGACTGATGACTTTCCATTTGGGGCGGGCGGCGTGTTTGCCGCTGGCCGGAATGACCTCGTAGCCGGAAAAACCCAGCATGGCGCTGGACATTGAACGGAAAAACAATTGAAAAAAGACCACCGTTCCCAACGCCGACATATCCTGCTGGGCGCGAATTACGTTTTCTACCACGCCGCTGGCTTCAAGCCGTCTGACAATTCCTTCGGTAAGAAAAGCCCATTGCGGACTGGTCGCCGCCGCGCCGCCTACCAGCGTCAGCGCAACCAGAGTGAACAGGGTGAACGCCCCGCCGCCAATCAAAAACAGCGGTACGGCTCGTTTGGGGCCCATTGCCACCAGCACCACCATGATGAAAAAGGCAAACATTTCGGCCAGTAAAATCCGGTAGGGGGCCAGTTCAGGCAGAACAAGCATGGTTACGTCGGCGGCAGAAATAGAGCTGATGATGATGGTCAGAATGGCATCCAGAAAAAAGAGGCTGGTGCCCACCCACGATAGCCAGCGCAACCACGGCGGGCCAATGGCCTCAACCATGGGGCCGCTGCCGCCGGCGTTGGGCCGCAGATATGCGCCCGCCTTGTAAGCCGGGACAATGCCAAAAAACAGCAGCACAGACAGCACAATAAAGGCCCAAATAGCAATCTGGTGGTAACCGCCCGCGCCGTGAATGGCCAGTAGGGTCTGGTAGGCGGCAACACTGAACGCATCGGCGGCAATCTCAAAAATGAGCGCCAGCACGCCCAGTCCGGTGCCGCCCAGCAGCAGCCCCTCGACCATCAATTTCCACGTTTTGCGGTTTGCTTCGGCTTTTTCAACCGGATCAATATAACTTTTCAGCATTTGTTACCTCTCCCTGGCTTGTTTGTTGTTTCAAAAGAAAACACTCTTTGCGAATGGCGAATGGCGAATGTGCAAATGGCGAATGTGCGAATGGCGAATGTGCGAATGGCGAATGTGCGAATGGCGAATGTGCGAATGGCGAATTGCGAATGACCAAACTTTTGGCTTTCAATCACGAATTGTGATTGGCCCGATGTCAACGGTATTAGCGGTTGAATATTTTGGGGAATCATTGGCCGTTACCGGCAGGCGTTCGCCGCTGGGGGCGTAGTACCAGCCCACCACCAGCCGGTAATCGCCGGGAGGGAGGTCTTGCGGCAGGGGTATCTGCTGGTGGTCAATGATGGTTTGGCCGGGAATCCAACTGCTGGTGGGGCGGTAGCCTGCCGTATCTTGCGGCCCCCAATCAAGTTGGGCTGCCACGTTGCCGCCGGAGTCTTGCAAGTGGGCAAAGGTGGTCAAATCTACGGTGATGGGCGCGCTGCTCTGCCAGTAAAGCCCAAACGGAAGTGAACCGCCCGGAGCCAGCGGCGAGTCCGGCACATCCACCCCCTGCAAATTGATGAGATTCCAGAACTGTGCCTGCCGGGGAATTTGAGGCGGGCCGCTTTCCGGCACAACGGGTTGGTATATTTTGCGCCCCGTGCGGCGGAATGTGCCCAGCCGCACGGCGGTGTGGTTGTCAAACACGGGCAGGTTGGCGGCATCGGTTACGGACAGGCGTTGGGCCGGGTCGTTGCCGTCGGCGGCGGTGGAGACGGCCACAGCCAGCGTGAACTCATCGCCCACAGCGGGCGCCAAATCCACCGGCAGAGTGCTCACGGCAATGATTTCGCCGGGCTGCCAGCGAGAGGTGGGGTACCAGATGGGCGTCACCGGCGGGCGTTCGGTGGGGGTTTCAACGGCGTGGCCGTTGCGGTCAATGAAATAGGGCCACAGAGTCAGTTCACCGGCCAGCGGCGTCTGCACCCGCCAGTAGAGGGTAGCCACCGGCAGAAACTTTTCGTGCGCGCCCAGCTTTAAATCAAAACCAATGAGTTGTGGCCCGCCGTCAAATGTAACCGGCGTTTCAAATTCCGGCCTGAAACCGGCGGGCATGCGGGCAAAGTCGAAAAAAGAATCGGGGAGTTGGCGGGGCAGGTTGGGGTTTTTGGACAGCAGCAGGTAGCCATCGGCGGCATCCTGCACGCCAAAACCGCCGTCATCGCCCAGCAAATCTTTTACGCGGTCTCGCAGGGCCACCGGATGCAGCGGCCACGAATCGAGCGTGACATCCAGCAGAATGGTGTCGGCGTCATCAACGCGGTCAAAAATGTAAAGCGTCTGGCGGCCGCTGACATGCGGATTGAGCCGGTCCATAGCCGAAAGTTTGGCCTGCGGCGGAATCTGGGCAAAAAATCGCTCGCCCAGCCGGTGGTGGTTGGCCACTTCTTCCCAGCCCCGGTACTGGCCGCCGCCGGGCAGGTAGCCAAAATTCAGGTGATACCACAGCGAGGCGGCCAAAATCAAACCGCCCAGCAGCAGGTTGGTTGCCTGTGTCTGCCACGTTAAACTTCGCGTAGCGAGCAGATTGGATAAATTTATCCGGGCCAGCCAGCGGCGCAGGTTGCGCGTGCCGTAGATGCTGCTAATCATCACCGCCGGAACCACCGGCGCGGCGTAAATCAGCGAGTTGACTCGCTGCATGGGGGGGAAACTGCTGAGCAGGTTGATTCCCAGCGAGGGCAGGGCCAGCAACAACGTGACCGGGTTGAGCAGGGCAGTGTAGGCAGTGGGGGCCAGCAGCAGCCGAAAGTAGCCCACGGCGTTGACCGCAATCAGGTGATTGATGAACAGTTGGGGCTGGATAAACAGGTTGAGCACAATGTTGGCCGGACTGCTGCCCAAATGGCTGTACCGGTTCCAGTGGATGTTGTCTGTACCGGCAAACAACGGCGGAATAACAAACACGGCCGCAAACGCCCACAGCCCGGTCAGCGCCAGCGTCACCCAGCCCAGCCGTTTCTGGCGGTTGATGAGCAGCGCGTACAGGCCCATCATCATCACCAGCAGGGTGATGTCTTCTTTGCAGGCCACGGCCAGTGCGGCAAACAGGGCGTACCAGCCCGCCCGCCGGGTCTCCAAAAAATAAAAGGCGGCCAGCAGAAACGTGGGCGCCAGCGTTACCGCGTGAAAATCGAGCAGGGTTGCGCCCTGCACGGCGGGCATCAGCAGGTAGGCCAGCGCAAACACCAGCGCCAGCCAATCGCTTTTGAGGGCGCGGCGGGCCAGCGCAAACACAGGGATGGCGCCCAGCGCCACTACCACGCTTTGAAAAATGAACAAAATTTCCGGGCCGGGATAAATGAGGTACAACAG
>RFJF01000305.1 GCA_003695455.1 Chloroflexota bacterium | reverse complement strand
GTGTTTGCCCCGGCTGCATCATCGGTTGCACCGGTAATCTGGTTGAGCGTGTCCTGGGTGCCAATGACCACCAGAATATCATCGGGGTGCAGTTCAAAATCGCCGCGCGGCGCAAAGCGATACTGCTTGCGCAGGTGGAAAAGATCGCGCTCTTGGGCCGTTTCGGGGTCAACCCGCGACGATTTGACGGCCACCACCAGCAGGCCGGTGTGCCGGCCAATATCCTGAATGAGCAGTTTTTCCGGGCCGTGCGGCGACTGCGTGAGCGCCTCGCGGCGGGCGGCCAACTCCGGTGTTCGGATGTTTGCCAACGGCAGTTCGGTGAAGCGGATGGTTTTGCCGGCGGCGTTGCCCATTCTGTCTAAAAATTTTACCACTTCCGGCCGGATCATTTCCGAGGCAATTCGCATGCCGCCAATAATTTCGGTAGAGACCACCCGGTCTGCCCCCGCCTTTTCCATTTTGCTGCGGTTGTTTTTTTCATCATTTACGCGGGTCACAATCCGCAATTTGGGGTTGAGTGAACGGGCGGTGAGTGTGGCAAACAGGTTGTCTTTGTCATCGCTGAGGGCGGCCACCAGCCCGGCGGCCCGTTCAATGCCGGCCCGGCGCAGGGTGTCGTCTTCGGTGGCGTCGCCGGTTACTACCGCAAATTCCAGGTTGAATTTTTTGCGCACGTTGTTTTGCGCGCGGGCAATGGCGCCGGTATCTTGCTCAATGACCACAAATGGCACCTGCAAATGGCAGAATCGCTCGATGATGTTGCGGCCGGTTCTGCCTGCACCGCACAAAATTGTGTGACCGCTGAGTGATTCGATGGGGCTGGCGTTTTCTGCCGGATTCACGACCATAATCTGGATATCCACGATTCAAAATTATCGGCAGACAAAATGTTGTGCTGCAAGTGGGCGCGCTGTTCCGGCGTGCCGAGCACAATCAGCACATCTCCCTGTTGCAGCAGGCTGTTGCCGCGCGGGGTGTACAGGTACGGGTCGTCGCCGGGCAGGGAATCTCGTTTAACGGCCACCACCATCAAATGACTGCGCTGCCCAATATCAGACACGGTCAGCCGGCCTTGCTGCAGCCGTTCGGCCAGCGCCGGAATTTTAATTTGGTTGACGTGTACTTCTTCCAGCCGCAGGGTTTGGCCGGTCTGCTGTTCGGCGCGCAACATTTCATCCAGCAGGGTAGAAACTTCGGCATGCAACATTTCATTGGCCATCCGGCGGCCGCTGACTTCGTGGGGCGAAATGACCACATCGGCGCCGGCCTTTTTGAGTTTGGCTTTGTTTTTGCCGGATTGCACACGGGAAATGATACGTAGCCCGGGGTTGAACGCCCGCCCGCTGAGGGTAATGAACACGTTGTCTTTGTCGTCGCTGAGGGCGGCAATCAGCCCGGCGGCGCGCTCGATGCCGGCCAGTTGCAGCGATTCGTCCTGCGTGGCGTCGCCCTGCACGTAGGGGATGTCAACCTCGTGGAGTAGCTCTTCCAGCACAGCCGATGATTTTTCTATGACCACAAACGGCACCTGCGATTTGTAAAATTCGATGGCAAGCTGGCGGCCCAATTTTCCGGAGCCGCACACAATGTAGTGGTTGCGCATCTCGACAATTTTTTTGTCAACCCGCCGGCCTTTGATGAAACGATGAAAATTGCCCTCAATCACAAAGGACGCCACAGACGTGATGGCATAGCCGCCAATGCCAATGGCAAACAGACTCAGAAAAATGGTGAACAACTGCCCCTGCGGGGTGGCAGGGCTGAAATCGCCGTAGCCGATGGTGGTCATGGTGATGACGGTGGCGTACAGCGAGTCCCGCAGCGCCCAGCCTTCGAGCCAGTTGAAGCCGACCATGCCCACCACGGCCACGGCTACAAACAAAAAGAAGGCCCGGAAAATTCGGAACTGGCCCATAATTGATGTTGGCGCTTTGCTGAACACAAACACCAGTACGGCAGCCAGCGCCAGCGAACTGTAAATGACAATGGTAATCGGCTGAAAACGTTTTTCCGGCGGGATGAACAGCGAGCTGATTGCCATTGCG
Organism: Chloroflexota bacterium; assembly: GCA_003695455.1. Taxonomy (GTDB): domain Bacteria; phylum Chloroflexota; class Anaerolineae; order 4572-78; family J111; genus J095. The sequence continues at coordinate 10,925 of RFJF01000305.1, read as the reverse complement.
CCAACAATGGCGGCCGTGTTGGCAACACCCCAGCGCACAATCGGCCGGTACGAAATTGTTTGCCGGAACACGGTGAGGTTTTGCACGTGGTCATGCATGGCCGATAGCATTTTGGTGCGCACCAGCGCGGCGTACACGTGCCAGCTTCCCAGCCCAAAAATCAGGGTGTCGCCCAAAATATCAAACATGGACCACGACAAATGTTCGCGGAACACGGGGGGCGGAAACACAAACATGCCCACCGCCGCGCCAATTGCCAGCGCAATCCACTCGCCGCGGCGGTTGAGCGTGTAAGCGCGCCGTTCCAGCCGCCGCAACCGGTCGTGAAAGGGGATGATGTCGCGGTAGGTTTCCAGGGTTTTGGTGAGCATGCTGCGCAGCAGGGGGATGAGCAGCAGCAGGTACAGGCCCGTGACCGGCAAATTAAATGTGTACCACCAAATGTTGTGCTGGTGAATCAGGTACAAACTACCTTCCAAAAAAGACCAGGTAATAAACATCAGGTACGCGCCCACGCTGAGCAGCAGGCTTGAAAGCAGCCAGGACCGGATTCGCAGGTGGGCCACGCCTTTTTCCGGCAGGGTAGAAAGTTCCGGCGGTGGCATTTCAAACAGCGCCATCAGCTTACGCCCCGGCCTCCAGTTGGTCAATCATCCCGCTGATAAAGTTGAAGCCGCCGCGCCAAAAATCGGGGTCTGCCATATTGATGCCGGCCTCGGTCAAAATGTGGTTGGGGCTGGCCGAACCGCCGTAGGCCAGTATTTTGAGCAGCCGTGGTTTAAAGGAATCACCCTCGGTTTTGTACTGCTGGTACAGCGAGAGAGCCAGCAGTTGCCCAAAACTGTAAGCGTAGCAGTAGAACGGGGTGTGGTAAATATGCGGAATCACAATCCACTCGCGCTGAAAATCGTCGCTCACATCCACGGCGTTGCCAAACTGCTGCTGCAGATTAGCCATGTACAGCGTGTTCAGGTCGTTCATTGTTGCGCCGTTAATGATTTGGCGGTGGGCTTCGCGTTCAAACAGCACAAAGTAGGCCTGGCGCAATACCGTGGCATAAGAATCATCAATGGCTTCCACCAGCAAATCTCGGCGCAGTTCCGGGTTTTGTTCTTCGGCCAGCAGCCGGTCGGTCAGCAGCATTTCTGAAAACACCGAGGCGGTTTCTGCCAGCGGCAGCGCCGAGTGGAAGGTGAGCACAGAGTGGTTGGCGGCCATGAGGGCGTGGATGGCGTGACCCAGTTCGTGGGCCAGTGTGGCTACTTCGCGGGGTTCTCCCGTGTAATTGACCAGCACCCACGGCGGCACGTCCGGCAGAATGCTGGCGCAGAACGCGCCGCTGCGCTTGTTGGGGCGCACCTCGGAATCAATGTGTCCGGCGTCGAATACACGTTTGGCGTGCTGCCCGATTTCCGGGGAAAATGCGTTCAGGCTGTCAAGCACCGTGCTGACGGCCTGCTCGTAGGGGATTTTTGCGCCGGATGTGGTGTTGAGTGGGGCGTACAGGTCGTACCGGCGGAGTACAGGCAAGCCAAGCCATTTTGCCTTGAGTTTGAAGTAGCGGTGGAACACCGGCGCTTGCTCGGCGCACACATCCAGCAGCGTGTCAATGACTGAATTGGGCACATCGTTAGACAAATTTCGCACGGCAATCGGCGATTCGATGTGGCGCAGGTTCACCTTTTCGCTGGCCCAATCCCGCACCCGGTGAATGTAAATCTGGGCCAGCACCGAGTCTTCCTGCTGATACACCCGGTACAGTTCCTGATAGGCCGCAGCCCGGATTTCCGGCGACGGATTGCGTACATAGGCCATTAATTCGCCCCGCGTGAGTTGTTTTTTTTCGCCGTCTGCTTCCAGGTCAAAAACAAATTTGTTGGTAATCATATCGTACAGGGTGGTAATGGCGTTGATGCCGTTCACGTCTTTCAGGTTGATAACCTGCTCCTCGGCCTCGCTGAGGGTGTGGTCTTTAAACAATCGTTCCTGCTCCAGGCTGTAACGCATATCGCCGGCAAAGTCCAGCAGCCGGTCGGCGTTTTGGTTATCCAGCCCTTTCCACCACAAATTGAAAAAGAGGATTCTGTTGTAGGCCTCGGTGAGTAATTGCTCCATTTTGCCCATAAATGCCAGCGCATCCTGATTTTGGGTGTCTTCCGAGAACCACAATTGCCCGTAACTACCCAACCTGTGTGCCAGTTCGGTAAACTCTTCAATTGTTTTTAGCAGTGCGTAAAAATCGTTGCCGGCTATATCCGGCGTCAGAGCAGGGCGGGCCGCCTCGATGCGCTGCACGGCCTCTTCCAGCGCGGCAACAGCCTCGTCAACGGCGGGGTCGGTGGGGCCGGGGAAAATCGCCTTCAGTGACCAGCGAGCCTGCGGGTAACTTCCGTTGGATTGTATACTCATGGGGTTGTTTACTCCTCAATTAATTGTGGAATCGCATAATTTTCAGTACAGAGAGGGTGTTGGCGGAGGACTTCGCGTAGCGATAAAAGAATCACAAAAACCCATCACCACAAAGGCGGGTAGGGGGGTCAGTTCAGGAAATACCGCTCAATAACAACCGCGACGCCATCGTCGTCTACGCTGGGCGCGACCCAATCGGCCAGTTCCTTCAGTTCGTCGGGGGCATGGCCCATAGCCACCGCGGTGCCGGCCACGGCAAAAATACCTAAATCATTATAAGAATCTCCTACCACTACGGTTTCTTCCAGTGAAATCCCTTTGTAATCCACCAATTCCCGCAGCGCGCCGCCTTTTGACACATAGCGAGACACCAAGTTACCAAAATAAATACCGTTACTGGGATCCAAACTCCAGGCAACCTTGCAATGTTTTTGCATCTCTTCCGTCAATAAATCGGCCCGGCGTTTTTGTTCTGCATCTGCGGCCAGCACCTGACATTTGACTACTTTCACCCGGTTGACCAGACTCATCAGGTCAGTAATGAGCGGGTTGAGTTGAAGTTTGCGCCGCTGATGCTCGGCCAGCGGGCCATCATCTTCAATAAAATAGAAATCGTGAGCGTAAATTTCCAAAAACAAATCATATTCGCGGGCAAGTTCGATGGCGCGTTTGGTGGCAATGGGCGAGAGCGCCTGTAAAAAAACAATGTCATTTGACGGCCACTGGACTATGGCTGCGCCATCAAACACAATGTGCAATCCATCCAGCGACAAATGCCGGAACAGATGGTAACAGGCTTCAGAAGCCCGGCCGGTGCCGAGCGCCACAATGATGCCGCGCGCTTTGGCGGCCAAAATCGCTTCAGTGACTCGTGGGCTGGGGTAGGCGCCGTGGCCAATCAGGGTTCCATCCACATCAAGAACAAGCAGTTTGTGATTTGACATATTTACACTTCAGGTAATGGCTTCGTGTAGTATGGGGCTGTAAAATTATCCGGCAAAGACTCCCACTGAGTTGCACCAATTCAGCCCAAGCATTATACCAGAATTTTGAAAACAGATAAATTGTTTCGTCGGAGTACGGGTGCATTTTTCAATTTGGGAGCAAGCTTTTGTCTGACCGCACGAGGCCGCAGAATTTGCAGATAAAATTGCAAATTCCTGAATCGAGGTAAATCTGGGCAAAAATGGAACATATCCTTGCAGTGATGTTGGCGGGCAAGTTTGGGGAATTCATTTACTTCGCATAATATATCTTATGCGAAATAAATGAAATATAAGTTGTGATTATACTTCAACTTATAATATATTGGTAAATTGTACCAGTTAGAGGTAAAATATCGCCGAGCAGCACCTGCCCCCTAATCAAATCCACATTCAGCACAGACCGTCTGTGGCAAAATAAAAACAAGGAGCAATGTAAGGATGACAAAGAACTTGCTGGGCGCGCGCGCCAAATTTAACACCGGTAGCAGTGAAGCTTACATTTATCGGTTAGATAAGCTGGAGAAAGACGGATACAACATCTCCCGCTTGCCCGTTTCAATTCGCGTTTTGTTGGAAGCTGTACTACGCGAAGTTGACGGCTACACCGTCACCGAGGAGGATGTAAAAAAATTGGCCGGCTGGGACCCCAAAGCCCCGTCTGCGGCAGAAATCCCGTTTAAGCCGGCCCGTGTTATTTTACAGGATTTCACCGGCGTACCGGCTGTGGTTGACCTGGCTGCCCTGCGTTCGGCAATGGCCCGGCTGGGCGGCGACCCGCAAAAAATCAACCCGGTGGTTCCGGTCAACCTGGTTATTGACCACTCGGTGCAGGTTGACCTGTTTGGCCAGTCTATTGCGCTGGAACGTAACGCCGAGATTGAATTTGAGCGTAACCGCGAGCGCTACGAATTTTTGCGCTGGGGCCAAAAAGCATTTGACAACTTCAGCGTGGTTCCCCCCGCCAGCGGTATTGTTCACCAGGTCAATCTGGAGTACATTGCCCGCGGCGTTTGGACCCGCCCCGAAGAAGACGGCGTGGTTGCCTACCCAGACACACTCGTGGGTACAGACAGCCACACCACAATGATTAACGGCCTGGGCATTGTGGGCTGGGGTGTGGGCGGTATTGAGGCAGAAGCTGTGATGCTGGGCCAGCCGGTCTACATGCTCATCCCCGAAGTGGTTGGCTTCAAATTGACCGGACAACTACGCGAAGGCGTGACCGCCACCGATATGACGCTGACCGTGGTGCAAAAACTCCGCGAAAAAGGCGTGGTTGGCAAATTTGTTGAATTTTACGGCCCCGGCCTCGGCACCATGGCCTTGCCGGACCGGGCCACAATTGCCAACATGGCCCCCGAATACGGCGCGACGATGGGCTTCTTCCCCATGGATGACCAGTCGCTCAGCTACCTGAGCCGCACCGGACGCTCGCCGGAACAGGTGCAACTGGTTGAACGCTACATGAAAGAACAGGGCCTCTTCCGCACCGATTCTACCCCTGACCCCGAATTTACCGACACGCTGGAACTGGACCTGGGCGATGTAGTGCCCAGCCTGGCCGGCCCCAAACGGCCACAGGACCGGATTGCCCTGTCTGATATGAAACAATCGTTCCAGAGTTTTTTAACCAACCCGGTTGGCCCGCAGGGCTTTGGGCTGAAAGGCGACGCGTTGAACCGCCGGGGCGTAATCAAAGCCAACGGCCAACCCGGTGCAGAACTGGAACACGGCGCGGTTGTACTGACCGCCATTACCTCTTGCACCAACACCAGCAACCCCTCGGTAATGCTGGGCGCAGGTATTTTGGCTAAAAAAGCGGTTGAAAAAGGATTGACCGTGCCCTCGTATGTAAAAACCAGCCTGGCCCCCGGCTCAAAGGTTGTTACTGATTACCTGAACGAAGCCGGCCTCACACCCTACCTGGAGCAACTGGGCTTTCACACCGTGGGTTACGGCTGCACCACCTGCATTGGCAACAGCGGCCCGCTGCCCAAACCCGTGGTAGAAGCCATCACCACCGGCGATTTAGTGGTGTCCGGCGTGCTCAGCGGTAACCGCAACTTTGAAGGCCGCATCCACCCCTACATCAAAGCCAACTTCCTCGCCTCGCCGCCGCTGGTGGTTGCCTACGCCCTAGCCGGCACCACCGACATTGATTTGACCACCGAACCGATTGGTACCGGCAAGGACGGACAGCCCGTCTACCTGAAAGACATCTGGCCCACCCACCAGGAAATTCTGGACCAGTACGATAAAGCCCTCAACCCGGACACCTTCCACAAAGCGTACGACGGCATTGAAGAAAGCAACGAACGCTGGAACGCCATCCCTGTGGCAGAAGGCGCGCTCTATCAGTGGGATGAATGGTCAACCTACATTCAGGAACCGCCCTTCTTTGTGGATATGGGCGTTGAAGTAGACCCTATTCAACCCATCAACAATGCCAGGGTGCTGGTGAAGGTGGCCGATTCTGTAACCACCGACCACATCTCACCGGCCGGGGCCATTCCCGCCGATATGCCGGCCGGCAAATATTTGCAGGAACACGATGTGGCCCCGCACGAGTTTAACTCATTTGGCTCGCGGCGCGGTAACGACCGGGTAATGACCCGTGGTACGTTTGGCAACATTCGCTTGCGCAACCAAATGGCTCCCGGTACAGAGGGCGGCTGGACAACCTACCTGCCCACCGGCGAAGTGATGCCAATTTTTGACGCCAGTGAAAAATACAAAGCCGATGGCACCCCCCTGATTGTGTTGGCCGGTAAAGAGTACGGCACCGGCTCCAGCCGGGATTGGGCCGCCAAAGGTACGCTTTTGCTGGGCGCAAAAGCCGTCATTGCCCAAAGTTTTGAACGCATCCACCGCAGCAATCTGGTGGGGATGGGCGTGCTGCCGCTGCAATACAAACCCGGCGACAGCGCCGAAAGCCTGGGGCTAACCGGCCGCGAAAGCTACACCATCAACATTGACGATAACCTGCAACCCGGCCAGGATGTTGATGTAACCGTTACCGACAGCGCCGGCAACAGCCGCACCATTACCACCACCTGCCGCATTGATACACCGGTAGAAGTAGATTACTACCGCAACGGTGGTATTCTGCAAACTGTACTGCGTAATTTCCTCAAGTAACGCCAGTTAATTTGAGAGGATGCGGAAAAAGCCGGGACTTGCAATCAAGCCCCGGCTTTGTTTTACCCCTGCCCCGCCGTGATTTGCCGCCAATAAATTCCCACTAAAATCCACTGCTTCCGGTGTGATAATTTTAAGGTTACCGGCTTGACGTCACTTCTGTTTTTCTGTATACTGTATACAGTATACAGAATACCGTATACAATCACTAACTTTTTCACGTCATCCCTTCTGCCACCTGTCCCACTTTTTTGTAGATTTTCTTTTTGTATACATTCAACGTCAGGAGACTGACACCCATGACAATCCAAGGGGCATTATCCCCCATCATCACCCAAAATTCGTTGGCCGATATTGTGACCAACCGTATCCGTGAGGCCATCATCAAAGGAAAACTGCCCCCCGGCGAACGGCTTTCGGAACCGTCGCTGGCGGCTGAATTTGGCGTAAGCCGCAGCCCGGTGCGTGAAGCGCTTGTCCGGCTGGAAAGCGAAGGGCTGGTGTTGCGGCAAGCCAACCGCGGATTTTTTGTATGGAGTCCGGTTGAAAATGACGTGGATGAAATTTTTAGCTTACGGGTTATGATGGAATCGCTGGCGGCTGAACTCGTTATTCAAAAACTGGACGACCAGGATTTTGCCCAACTTGAAAGTATGTACGCTCGTCAGCAACAGTTGATTGATAAAAACGATTATCTGGAATTGACCCGCGAGGACCGGCTCTTTCACGATTACTGCATCAACCGGTCAAAAAGCACCCGGCTGATTGGCATGTGGCGGCAGATTATGAGTCAGTGGGAAGTCCTCACCTTTCAGCGGGTAGTGCATTATCCCACGGTATCAGCCACCGTACTCACCGATCACCGCAATATTCTGGACACCCTGAAATTGAGAAATTTGGAAAAAATCATTGCCCTGCACCGCGAGATAAACAATCGTGTGGCTCAGGAAATGAAACTGCTTTTACGAGAGACTGCCTAATCCGGCAAAAGCAAACGCCCTTTTGGGGCTAATTTAAAAAGAAAAAGGAGGCGTTGCTCACCGCCAAGTTCGCTAACGCCTCCTGTGGAAGCACACGGTACAGAGGCAGCGTCCCGTTAATTGGGGTGTCTCTGCACGTACGCTGTTTTTATTTTAACGGTTCTTCAAAAAAATGCGAATTTTTGTAGAAAGGAAATCAGTATGAAGGGTAAATACTCGGTTATCCTGGGTTTTCTGGGCCAGTTGCAGGACCGCTTTGCCAACTACCACCAACCCCGAAATCTGGCCGAAAAACTGGCTGCGGTTGCTGAAGTTCAAGGCGCCACCGGCATCGAGCCGGTTTTCCCCGGTGATTTTCAGGATATGACATTTGAGAGCTACCGGCAACTACTTGCCCGGCACAATCTGGCGGTTTCATCGGTTAACATCAACCTGAAAAATGAAGCCAAGTTCCACCAGGGTGCGCTCACCTCCACGGACCCCGGAATCCGCGCCGAAGCCGTGCGGTATATGAAAACCGGCATGGATTGGGCCGCAGAATTGGGCGCCAACCTGATTACCGTTTGCCCGTTGGCAGACGGCCACGATTATCCGTTTGAAATTGATTACGGCAAGGCGTGGCAATGGATGGTTGACTGTTTGACCGAAGCCGCAGAATACCGCCCCGACGTGCGGCTAAGTGTGGAATACAAACAGAGCGAACCACGGGCAAAGGTGATTGTGCCAAACGTGGGTGTGGTGCTTTACCTGTGCGAGCAAATTGGGCTGGACAACGTGGGTCTCACGCTCGATACAGGCCATTCGCTCTACATTAATGAATCTCCGGCGCAGGCCATTCATCTGGCGGCGCAGGCCAACCGGCTGTTTCTGGTTCACATCAATGACAACTACCGCAACTGGGACTGGGACCTGATTCCCGGTTCGGTCAATTACTGGGACTGGCTGGAAACCGTGCTGGCACTGGAGGCTGTAAATTACAACGGTTGGCTGGTTTCCGATGTATTCCCCTCACGCACAGACCCGGTTGAAACCCTGTCGGCGGGTTACAGGGCCATTCAAAACGCCCAGACATTTTTGGACAAATTTGGCCGTGACAGACTCAATGAAATGATCCAACAGCGAGACGTGATCAAAACATTCGACGCCTTGCAAGAGTTCATCACCGGCTAAAGTCTGTGTTAATGTACACCAAACATGGAAGGAGGTTAGAAGCCGCTGGCAAAAAATCACACGCTTTATCTTGTCTGAATTTAAACTTTGTATCAATGTCAGAACAACTTATCAAGGAGGACAAACGGTGAAAACAAAGAAGTTTAGCAAACTTATTTCCCGGCGCGATGTTTTGCGTTATATGGCTCTGGGTGGAGCCGGGATGGTAGCCACGGCCTGTGGCGCCGCGGCTACGCCGGAAGTTGTTGAAAAAATTGTGACCGTTGAAGTTGAAAAAGAAGTTCAGGTTGAGGTAGAAAAACAGGTGTTGGTCACCCCTACCGCAGCCGCCATGGCCACATACCCCGGTGCAAATCTTGAAATGATTATGCGCCGCAGCTTCATCCCGGAAATGAACGCCATTCAGGAAAACCAGATTGCCCAGTGGGCCGAATCTCATCAGGCAACGGTTGAACCCACCTTTGCCAAAGATTGGCGCGAACTGATGGCCGCTGCCGTTGAAACCAAATCGGGCGGTGATATTGCCGAACCGTTCCAACAGGGCGCACACATTTACGGCGAAAACCTGGCAGACTTGAGTGACCTGGCCGAAGCTTTGGGTGAAAAATACGGCGGCTGGTACGAAGTTGGCAAACAATCAGCCATTGTAGATGGCGTCTGGCGCGCTATTCCCCGGGCCTATACCGCCCACGCCTTCAACTACCGCACCGACGTGTTTTCTGAAGTTGGCTACGAAAAATTCCCCACTACCTACGATGAATACCTGGATGCCGCCACCAAAATTTTTGAAGCCGGGCTGCCGCCGGTTGGTAACTCTATCAGCCAGGCCGGCCCCAACGACTCAGCCAGCTTCTGCTACTCGCTGCTGTGGTCCTACGGCGCCATGGAAGTGGAAGAAGACGGTAAAACCGTGGCTATCAACAGCGATGCCACCCGCGCCGCCCTCAAATACGCCCAACAGCTTGCTAAAGTATCTGCCGCCGACATTACCGCTTACGATGAAGGCTCTAACAACCGCAACTTCCTGGCCGGCGACATCTCCTGCACCCAAAACGCCACCAGTATTTACTGGGCCGCCCAAAAACAGGCCCCGGACATTGCCGACAATATGAGCCACGCCCGCTACCCGGAAGGCCCCGCCGGTCACCAGCAGTTGGTTGAAATGAACCTGCTGTCTGTGTTTGATTTTAGCCCCAACAAAGATGCGGCCATTGCTCTGGTAACCTGGCTGATGGACGAAGCCCAACTGGCTCCGCTGGCGCAGGTGGGCATCACCTTCTACACGCCGCTGCTCAGCTACTACGATGACCTTCCGCAAATGCCCTGGAACACCGATCCCAAACTTGGGCCGCTCAAGGGGCTGGCCTATACCGGTCACCTGCCAGGCTGGCCTGGACCCCCCTCCCGACAATCTGCCGAGGCCTACGCCAACCAGAGTCTGGTCAACATGTTTGCCCGCGTTGTCACCGGCGAAGCAGACATTGAAGAAGCCGTTAAAGTTGCCGAAGACGAACTGAAATCCGTTTACGAAGGCTAAACCACTACCCCAAACCTGAACTTGTACCTCTGACCGTAAGCCCCTCTCCGGCTTGCTGCCGGACAACCCCGGAGAGGGGCTTTAAAAACTGAAAGTTGTGTTGGAACAAATGAGTAGCGTATCGATGAATGACACCGTTGTTTTACCCAAAACAAGCGTTTGGCAACGACTGAAAACTTTCTGGTTTGATTTGCTGGAAAACGAGGTTTCGTTGGGCTACCTGTTGCTGGTCCCGTTGCTGGTTGTTGTTATTGGGCTAATTGGGTATCCGTTCGTTCTGTCGTTGTATTTCAGTTTGACTGACAAAGTGCTGGCCAAAAGCGAATTTGCATTTGTTGGGCTGGCCAATTATTTTGACCTGCTGGATGACCCCATTTTTTTGCGGACAGTCTGGAACACATTTAACTACACCGTCACCGCCGTTATTTTTAAAATGGTACTGGGGCTGATTATGGCCCTCACCCTGAACGAAATCAAACGTATGCGCCGCTTCTGGCGGGCCGCATTTCTGCTGCCGTGGGTTGTGCCCTCCTCACTCAGCGTGCTGGCGTGGGTGTGGATGTTCGATTCACAGGCCAGTATTTTTACCTACTTTTTGAACCAACTGGGCCTTGTTGAGGGCAAAATTGGCTGGCTGGGTGACCCCACGCTGGCGATGGCCGCTGTACAAACCGTCAACATCTGGCGCGGGGTTCCCTTTTTTGG
>RFJF01000304.1 GCA_003695455.1 Chloroflexota bacterium | reverse complement strand
CCAGATGACCGGGCTGAGCAGCAGGCCGCCCAACCCCAGCAACCCCACGTGGAACACGTTCACCCCGGCCATCAGCACCATCACCAGCCACACCACGGCAGTGATGATGGTAGTTCCCAGGTCAGGCTGCAGGTAGATGAGCAGCAGCGGCGGAACCACAACCAGCCCGGAAAACAGAAAATTCCGAAACTTGTTCATCTCGCCGTCACGGTCTGCCAGAATTTTGGCGGTAACAATAATCACCACAATTTTGGCAATTTCGCTGGGCTGCACCGGGAACAGCCGGAAATCGAGCCAGCGCAGCGTACCGGCGGTCAGTTCGGCCACCAGAAACAGGGTGCCCAACACCGCCAGCATGGCTACATACAAAAATTTGTACAGCGACCCGTACCAGCGATAATCAAACGCAGCCACAGCCACCATCACAACCAAACCCACACCGGCCCGGGTTAACTGCGTCCACCACAAATCTTGCAGGTCTTCCTGATTTTGGTTGGCGCTGAAAATCATAATAACGCCGTATAAAATTAAAATAGCGGCAAGGGCTACCAGAACCCAATCAAATTGCCGCCAGACTCTTCTGTCCATATTTTTCCAGTTCGGTTTGCAAATGTACCGGCAACCAAACAGGCATTGTAAATTTAGATGGGAATATCGTCAAATTGGGGGCTATTTGTGCCGCACTTCAAGCAGGGGAATATTGGCTACCAGTTGGCTTTGCTCATTGTTTCGGCTCAGGGAAATGTCAATGCCGTCGCTGTCAATCTCAACGTATTTTGAAATAACTTTAATTAACTCATCTTTGAGCAGTTCCATTTTGCCGGGCGACAGGTCCACCCGGTCATGCACCAGCACCAGCTTCAGGCGGTTCTTTGCCTGAGCACTGCTGGATTCTTTTTGACCAAATAAGCGGCGAAAAATGCTCATCCAAGTTCTCCTCAAAAAACAGGATTCGGGAGCCGGGAGTCAGGAATTAAAACTTAGAATATAAACCCTGCCGAAATCGCAAATTTCAGGCTCTGAAAAAGTTAGAAATTTTCTTGATGAAGGAACTTTCTTCCTTCAGTTCAATAAAGGGCACGTTCTGGCCGTTGAGCCGCGAGGCAATATTTCTGAAGGCCTGCCCGGCGGTAGAGCCGTTGGACATGACTACCGGCCGCCCCTGGTTGGTAGACACAATAATGTTTTCGTCATCCGGCACCACGCCAATCAGGTTGATGGCCAGAATGTCAATGACATCACTGGTGTCCAGCATATCGCCGCGCCGGACCATATCCATGCGCAGGCGGTTAACCACCAAATCACCGGGGCCTTTTTCTTCCGCTTCAATCAGGCCGATAATCCGGTCGGCGTCACGCACCGCAGACACTTCCGGGGTGGTAACAACCAGCACCCGGTCGGCGGGGGCCACGGCGTTTTTAAATCCCTGCTCAATCCCCGCCGGTGAATCGATTAAAATATAATCGAACTCGTCGCGCATCTGGTTGGTCAGTTCAATCATATCGCCGGGCGTAACCGAGGTTTTATCGCGGGATTGGGCCGCCGGAATAAGATACAGGTCTTGCAGGCGTTTGTCTTTGATCATGGCCTGCCGCAAGCGGCAGGTTCCCTCAACCACATCCACCAGATCGTACACAATCCGGTTTTCAAGGCCCATAACCACATCAAGATTACGCAGGCCAATGTCGGCGTCAATTGCCACCACTTTTTTGCCCTGAGCCGCCAGTGCGGCGCTCAGGTTGGCGGTGGTGGTTGTTTTACCTACGCCGCCTTTACCCGACGTAATGGTAATGACAGTTGCACTCATAATTTTTCTCGCTCACTACAACAATGTTACCCGTTCCACGGTTCGGCCACAATTTGGCCGTTTTGGATGGACGCCATTTCGGCGCCCGGTTCCTGCGAGTCATCATCAGCCGGAGAACGGGCTATTTTATCTGCAATTCTGAGCTGCATTGGCGAAAGTTGCAGCGCGCAAATTACCGCCTTTTCACCAATCCCGGCATCTGCGCCGGCAAATACGCTGCCCCGCAACCGGCCCCACACCACCACACTGCCGCCGGCTTTCACTTCTGCGCCGGGGTTCACATCGCCCACTATCACAATGTGCCCGGGGTGATGCACCACCTGCCCGGAGCGCAGCGTGCGCCGAATAAGCAGGGCGTTGCCGGTTTGTGGCGCGTCGGGGGTGAGATTTTGGGGTTTTGCGGGAGCAAGTTGTGTTTCCAGCCCAAGCTGGGCTGCGGCTTCCTGCGTGCCGGGCGCTTCGCCTTCAACGGCCCACAGGGTTACATTGTGCCGTTTGAGAATTTGGCCCACAGACTCAATTTGGGGGCGGGTGAGTTGGCGTGGCCCCACGCGAAGGGCCACGCGTCCCCCTTTGAAAAACGAAGCCTTGTCGGCAAGTTTGTCGTCAAGTTCTTCGATCAGTCCCTGCCACACCCCTGACCCAATGTTAATGATCAAGCCGCTGCTTGTACCTTTTATTGAAATGCGTTGGTTAGACATAGGATTTTTGCCGCAACGGAACCCAACAGCTCATAAAGCCGGTAAGCACTATATATTGTACTAGAAAATTAAATATACCACAACATATTGTGGTATATTTTAAGGTTGGATTTTGTTTTTGTGCAAAATGCCCGGTTGTTTTGGGGCCGCCGCCCGCTACCGGGCAGAAATTGGGCCGGGCACCGATGCCGATTCCTGGGCCGGCGGCCGGGCCTGAAATTCTACCAGATAGCGCGTGCCGTTGGCAATTTCCAGCGTCAACGGCGCTGAATCGGGAAAATCGGTCAGGCGGAGCTGCCAGTCAGACGCATCCTCGGCATTCAACCGGTCTGTGTCAAACTGGCCGGTTTGGCCGGAGACAAGTTGGGCCACCACTTTGCCATTGGCCAGCAAATCAATTGAAATACCGGGCAGCGGCTGCCCCTGCGCATCGGTCACAAAGCCAGATACACTGGCCCCGTTTTGATTCCAGCCGTCGGCGCCCAACAGCCGGGCGGTGAACAGGGTATCCGGCAAAACTTCGGGCGGGCCTGTTTCGGTTTCCGGTTCGGGCGGGGCGTCTTCATCTGGAATGTTGAAATAGTGGCGTAAAATTTTGTTGGTCACCGGCACTGCTACCTGCGAACCTTCGCCACCGCCGTACACAAACACCACGGTCACAATTTCCGGGTTATCTGTGGGCGCGTACGAGGCAAACCAGGCGTGGCTGGTTTTCACCCGGCCCTCGCTATCCAAACACTGCGGGTAATTATCGCAAAATTCTGCCGTGCCGGTTTTGCCGCTGGCATCAATGCCCGGCACATCAAAGGTAGCATTGGCGGTGCCGGTATTCCAGTTGATTACAGCGTGCAGCCCGGCCCGCACCAGCCGCATAAATTCCGGGTCGAGGTTGAGTTGACCGATGACCTCCGGCTCGGTTACTTTGACTACGTTGCCGTCGGCGTCCAGAATTTCCTTGACCAGATGCGGCCGGTAGAGTGTGCCGCCGTTGGCAACGGCGGCGTAGGCGTTTATCATTTGCAGGGGCGTAACCAGCACAAACCCCTGCCCAAT
>RFJF01000020.1 GCA_003695455.1 Chloroflexota bacterium | reverse complement strand
TTCCACAGCCGAATGGTCCAGTCGTCACTGCCAGAGGCCAGCCAGTCACCAGTGGGACTGAAGGCCACGGTTTCTACCCAGTCATCGTGCCCGGTGCGTGTTTGGGGCTGGGCTACGGGCACGCCCAAATTCCAGAGACGCAGGGTGCGGTCGGCGCTGGCGCTGACCAACTGCTGCCCGTCGGGGCTGAAGGCCAGCGATTCGATACGGTCGGCGTGACCGCGCAGAACGGCAGTGGCCGGCCCCAAATTTTCCATATTCCACAGGCGAATAGTTTCGTCAAAGCTGCCGGAGGCCAGCGTTTGGCCGTTTGGGCTGAAGGCCAGCGAGCGAACGCCGTTTTCGTGCCCCACCAAAAATATTGGCTTGGCGTCGGGGTTGGTCACATCCCACAAGCCGATGGTGCGGTCGGCGCTGGCGCTGGCCAGCCGGTCGCCATTGGGGCTAAAAACCAGCGCCCGGATGCTGGAGCCGTGGCCGCTCAGCGTTTCCGGTTCGGCGGCCAGGTCATCGGTGTCCCACAGGCGAATCAGGCCGTCGCTGCCCGCGGCGGCCAACTGCCGGCCGTTGGGGCTGAAGGCCAGTGTCAGGGCGATGTCCGGAATTTCTACCACTTCCGGTTTGGCGTCGGGGTCAGAAATATTCCACAGCCGAATGGTGCGGTCATCGCTGGATGAGACCACGGTTTTGCCGCTGGGGCTGAATACGGCGGTGATGACCGGACCTTCGTGCCCGGCAAACAGTAACGGCTCACTGCCGGGGTCGGCCAGATTCCACAACCGCACCAGCCCGTCATCGCCGGCAGAAACCAGCAGGCTGCCGTTGGGGCTAAAGCGCACCGACGCGGCGCGGGAATCGTGCCGGCCCAAAATGGCGGGAGGCGCGGTGGGGTCGTTGACATTTTGCATTTGGATGGTGCCGTCATCGTAGGCTGAAACGACGGTTTGGCCGTCGGGGCTGAAGGCCACCGAGGTCACGCCGAAATCGTAATTGTTGAGCACCACGTTAAAGTAGGGATTGCCCAGCAGGGTACGCAGCGAGTTGTCAATCAGGGCGTGGGCACTGCCGCGGTTGGTGCGGTTGAGGTATTCCGCTTCTACAGCCAGCAGGGCGGCCTGTTCGGTGTTATTGGTGCGTTCAACAATGGGCAGGGCCAGCGCCGCCAGCGATTGCGCCAGCGAAATCTGGCTGCGGCGTTCGGCCTCGGCCCGTTCGGCTTCGGCGGTGGCGCGGGCGCTTTCGGCGTTTTTGCGCCCTTCTTCGGCCACAACTTCGGCGGTGGCGGCGCGGTCGCGTTCAATCACGGCCACACCCTCGGCGGTGGCGGCGCGGTCTCGCTCTGACACGGCGGTGGATTGGGCGTTTTGGGCTTGCACGCGCTGTTCTTCTGCGGTGCGGAAATTCAAATAGGCCATAACTGCCAGAATAGAGACAATAACCAACCCAAATGATACCGCAATCAGGGTTCGGCTTTGCACACGCTGGGCGCGTTCGCGGCTGGCCAAAATGTATTCTACCTGCAACTGGGTAAACTTGGGTTCTTTGTCAACCTGCGTCAGACGCTGGAGGGCGTCGGCCAGGTCATCACCGCGCAGCATGTAACTCTCGTTGCGGTTGGCTTTCAGCCATTCAGTGGTACGGGTAGTGAGCCGGGTGTGGGCTTTGACCCATTCGAGGTCTGTGTCAAGTACCGTGTTAAGTTCTTCAACCGCGGTGTGAAAATTGGCGTCATCATCAAAAAACATCCAGTTGAGATGGGTGAGGCAGTCGGGGACAAGGCCGGTTTCAACGTGCCGATGGATGATGGGAACCAGCCGTTTGTTGCGCGTATTGGCGTACTCCAGCTCTTGCCCGCAGACTTCAGAAATCACAGAATCCGGGCTGATGACAAACGCAAAGTTGTGCGAATCATCAATGCCGTTTTCAATTTCGGCCCACCAGTCGGCAGAGGGGGGAATGTCTTTCCAATCCACCCAGACTTCCCGGCCGGCGGCGGTCAGTTCGTTATATAATTTTCTAACAAAGTCGGTGTCTTTGCGAGAGTAGGAAATGAAAACGTCGGCCATAAAATACTTTCAGATTTAGCGGACTGTCAGGCCAAAAGTTCCCAACAACCACGAGGGTACAGAGATGGTTTGGCTGCCGCGCCGCACACGCGAGCCGAATTCTTCCACGTCAACCCATTTTTCATTTTGCAGGTTGGCAATGGTCAGGTTTTGCAACCCGCCGGCCCGTGAAAGAGTGTCGGCATCGTAATCAAAGCCGACTTCCGGCAGGCGGTAAAAGGTGTTGATTTGCCGGTTGCCACGGGTGGGGTCTGTGTAATCAATGCGGCAGGCTTTTATATCTACCGGGCGGGAAAACAATTTAACCGAGCGTCCACCCGCCGAGCGCGGCAACATAGTGACCGCAAAATGAGAATTGGGGGGGAGTTCATCGCGGGCAATTTTCAGACGCAGGTCTGTGCCTTTCAGGGTGAGGGTTGTGGTTCCGTTGCCATCAACCGTCTGGCCAAGTTCCGGGGTCTGGTCCAACGCAATGGCAAACAGGCTGCTGCCGTTCTTTTCAAAGGGGGTGGGGTAGGTCAGTGCCGCCGACACAATGTTTTCATAAATATCAACACTGCTGCACAAGCGATTCCAGGATTTGGTGACAGGTTCGTACATAAACAGTTGCAGCTTGTCTTCCTGCTCCCGGTCCATTTCAATAATGTTAGAGTCTGCATACTCCACATTAATTACTACCGAGGGAGAAAACCTGTCAACGGTGGTTCCTTCGCCCTGCCATACGCCCATGGTAAACGCCTGCCCCACCGTATGCGGCGGGTATTTGATGCCTTTGGGCAGGTCATCTTCCAGAATATAATCGGCGGTTACGGTAACCGGCACATCAACCGAATCTACCGGAAACCAAAGCGTGATGGTGCCTTCACCGCTGCCCACCGGTTTAACCGGCTCCTGAGCCTGGGTTACGGTCGGATTTACCAGGAGCAGAACCAGCGTTGCCAATACAAAAAATATGGCAGGCTGTATGGCGCACTTGCTGTTTTGACGATGGTGTTGGGCAGGATTGTTCGTCACCATTTCAAACTCCGTTGCGTTAATCGAACTTTATTTCGGCCGTTTTGGGGATTTCTTGATTCTCATTATACATAAATTATCAGATTCGGGTAACATGACTCAAGTATTAGTCACGGGGCATTTACGCAGGCTGGTTATATTTTCTCACTAGACAATACAACCCCGCTGTGTTATCATTACTGGCGCATAAGTTGGTGGTTCCTTAAAAAGAGCAATGGTCTGAATGGGAGAAACGGCGGCGCCGCTTCTGTAATTCCGAACATCGCTCTTTTTGTTTACATAACTAAATTTCGCCGGTGGGCGAATAAAACTACCCAAACGTGAATTTTAACGGTCATCACCCCTATCAATATATTCTGTTTGACCTTGACGATACGCTGTATCCGGAAGAGTCCGGGCTGATGGCAGCCATTGGCGAGCGCATCACCCGGTATATGGTTCAAATTGTAGGCATTCCGGCTGACGACGCACCGCTGCGGCGGCGAACCTACTACCAACGGTACGGCACATCTCTGCGGGGGTTGATGGTTGATTTCAACATTGAGCCGGAAGATTTTCTGGCCTTTGTACACAACGTAAATCCCGCTGATTTTTTTGGCCCCAGCCCCCCGCTGGATTTTATGTTGCACGAACTGCCGCTGCGCAAGGTAATCTTCACCAACGCCGACGCCCCCCATAGCGAGCGAGTGTTGAATACATTGCAGGTACGCGCTCATTTTGAGCAAATCTTTGACGCGCATACCGTCAATTACATCACCAAACCGGACCCGCTGGCCTACCACAAAGTGCTGGCGCAATTGGGTGTTGCCGGCACAAGCTGCATTATGGTTGATGATAAACCCCGCAACCTCATCCCCGCCAAAGATTTGGGGATGACCACAATTCTGGTGGGCAATAACAGCGGTGCATCGGCGGCAATTGATTACGCCGTACCCACCATTTTCCACGTAGAAGCCGTTATCAAAAATCTGTTGCCGGTAGAGAGGTTGTAAACTGAATCCACCAACTTTTGTTGCTGAATCAACCTTTCACGTGCGCTACGCAGAAACCGACAAGATGGGCATTGTTCACCATGCCGCAATTGTGGTGTGGCTGGAAGAGGGACGCAGCCAGTGGCTGCGGGCCCAAGGCAGTTCTTACGCCGCCTTTGAGGCCGACGGGGTTTCGCTGGCGGTATCTGAGTTGAATGTCCGCTACATTCGGGCTATTCAATATGACCAGCTTGTCACGGTTCGCTGCTGGGTAGACAGCGTAAAAAGCCGGCAGGTTGTTTTTGCCTATCAGGTACTCAATACCGAGACCAACGAATTGCTGGCAAAAGGGACCACCCAACACATTTGCGTTGACCGCCACGGCAAGGTCACCAAAATTCCGGAGCCGTGGCGTCGCTTTATGGGCCGCCCCTGAAGCACTGCCCCCAAACCCGGGGGTTTTTTGTTTTTTCAGGACAATAGTCCTGAATATCCCCCCGGCTTCCGAATCTTGTGGTAAAATGGGGGTACTGTTTCTCACGCCGGCATAGAGCAATCCATCTGTTGAGAGAATTTTGAGATTACACCCTGCCCACCGTTCAACCGCAAAATCAAATAGCCCCCAATTTCCACTGTTGTTGCTGGGCATGTTGGCCGCAGTTGGGCTATTGCTGATGTTCCCTGCCCCGCTTTTTGCCCAGGACCCGGTTATCAATTTTGAGCACATCACTCTGGACGATGGCCTGTCTGATAACACAGTTTACTCCATTGCCCAGGACACCACCGGTTTTTTGTGGTTTGGTACGCAAAACGGCCTGAACAAATTTGACGGCTACACGTTCACCGTGTACAAACACGACCCGTTTAACAGCAACACGGTGTCCAATGATAACGCCGGCAATATTTTTGCCGACCGCGACGGTCTGATTTGGATTGGCACCTGGGGCGGCGGACTGGACCGCTTTGACCCGAAATCCGGCACTTTCACCAACTTTCAACATTCTGCCGATAACCCGACCAGCCTTAGCCACAACCGGGTGCAAACAATTTTCCAGGACAGCAGCGGCACAATCTGGGTGGGCACAGCCGGCGGCGGGCTGAACAAATTCAACGCCGCCTCGCAAACGTTCACCCGCTACCAAAATCAGCCCGGCGACCCCACCAGCCTCAGCAACAATCGCGTTTGGCGCATTGCAGAAGACCTCAACCACCAACTGTGGATTGCCACCAGCGACGGGCTGAACCGTTTTGACCCGGCCACAGAAACCTTTACCCGCTACTTTAACAACCCTGCCGATGACCACAGCCTGAGCCACAGCCTCATCCGTACCCTAACGGTAGACAGCAACGGCACTTTGTGGGTAGGCACCGAACGCGGCCTCAACCGGTTTAACCCTCAAACCAACAACTTTGAGCGCTTTCTGAACAACCCCACCGACCGGCAAAGTTTGAGCAACAACGTTATCAATGCCCTGTTTGAAGACAGCGCCGGCCGTTTTTGGATAGGCACCTCCGGTGGCGGGCTAAACCGGCTCAACCGCGAAACCGGCACATTTGTCCGCTACACCAACAGCCTGCTCAACCCCAACAGCCTCAGCTACAACGACGTCCGCGCCATTGCCGAAGACCGGGCCGGCGTACTGTGGATTGCCACCCGTGGCGGCGGCATCAACAAACTGGTACCCACCGCGGGTCAGTTTTCCAATATGGCGGGCGTTCCGGGCGCTACCGGCAGCCTCAGCGATGTGCGCGCCATTTTTCAGAACGATGACGGCTCGCTCTGGATTGGCACACGCGGTGGCGGGGTGAATATTTACAACCCCCAAACCGGCGAAAACAGCGTTATTCAGGCCGATGAAACCACGCCCGGCGGCCTGAGCAGCAACGAAGTATACGCCATTTTCAAAGACCGGGACGGTATTTTCTGGCTGGGCACGTCGGGCGGCGGGCTGAACAAATACAATCCCCAAACCGGCCAGTTTACCACCTACCACCACAACTCAAACGATCCTGCCAGCCTCAGCAGCGACGACGTGAACACCATTTACCAGGACCATGCCGGCAACCTCTGGATTGGCACCAAAGGCGGCGGGCTGAACCGCTTTGACCCGGCAACAGAAACGTTCACCGTCTATCGTCACCCCACCGATGACACGGACGGCCTGAACAGCAACGATATTTACAGCATCTACCAGGACCAATCTGACCAGTTGTGGATTGGCTATTACGGCGATGGCCTGGACCAACTGAACCCCATTACCGGTGAATTTGTACGTGAATTTCACTTTTCAGCAGACAATCCGCAATCCATCAGCGATAACAACATTTACCACATTCACCCGGACCCCTCCGGCGATCTGTGGATTGCCACAGCCAACAACGGCCTCAACCGGTTTAATCCGGAAACCGGTAAATTTACCCGCTACACCCAGGCCGATGGCCTGGCCAGTGATGTGGTTTACAGTATTTTGTCCGATGAATCCGGCAACCTGTGGCTCAGCACCAGCCGTGGAATTTCAAAATTCAACCCCACCGACGCCCGGTTTGTCAACTACGATGCCAGCGACGGCGTGAAACGGGTTACCTACCGCGAAGGTGCTGCCGCTGTTGGCCAAGACGGAACGCTTTATTTTGGCGGCATCAACGGGCTGACCAGTTTTCATCCCAACGCCATCAGCGAAAACACCCACATTCCGCCGGTGGTACTCACCGGTTTCAGCCTGTTCAATCAAAAGGTCAACCTGGGTTTGCCCCCGGATCAAATCCGAAATATTGACTTGTCTTATCAGGACGATGTGCTGTCGTTTGATTTTGCGGCGCTTGATTTCACAGACCCGGCGCAAAATCAGTACGCTTATAAGCTTGAAGGCTTTGACGAAGACTGGAATTATGCCGGAACCCGCCCGTTTGCCACATATACCAACCTTGACCCCGGCAGCTACACATTTAAAGTCAAAGGCACTAACAACGCCGGGTTGTGGTCTGATGAAACTGCGATTGAAATTGTGGTGAAACCGCCGTTTTGGGATACGTGGTGGTTCAAGGTACTGGCTGTGCTGGTGGCAGGCGGATTGGGTTTTACCGTGTACAAACTGCGGGTGCGGGCCATTCAACACCACCGCAAGTTGCTCAAAAAGCAGGTAGCCCAACGAACAGCGGCGCTGCAACAGGCCAACCAGCATTTGCAGGAGGTAACAGACCGCTTGCAGGAAGAACTGGCGCTGGCCCAGCAAATCCAGCAGGGATTGCTGCCGCCGGCCCGCCCCAACTGGTCTGGCCTGGATGTAGTCTGTTTCAGCAAACCGGCGCTGGAAGTTGGCGGCGATTTTTACGATTATTATGCCTTTCCCGCCACAGACAACCGGCGCGTGGCCGTGGTGGTGGGTGATGTTTCCGGCAAGGGAATGCCGGCGGCACTGCTCATGGCCGTTAGTTTGGGGTCGCTGCAATCCATTATCAGCCAGTCGCCGCCGCGCAAGGATTTAATGTTCCGGCTGGATGAAACACTGCGGCCCTACACCCGCACCACCAATCAGAATTGCGCCTTTTGCTACGCCGAACTGAACGGCGTCACGCTCAGCGTACTCAACGCCGGGGGTATTACGCCGCTTGTCCGCCACCATGCCGACGGTTCGGTTCGCTGGCTGGATGCCTCCGGCCTGCCGTTGGGCGTAGAAGTTGAAAGCACACCGGTTTACCGCGAGGCCACACTCAACCTGGATTCAGGTGATATGGTCATTTTAACCAGCGACGGCGTAATTGAGGCCCGCAAATCCAGCGGTGAGTTTTACGGATTCAACCGGCTGGAACAGGCAGTGGCTACCGGGCCATCTACCACCGCCGAAGCCATGCTGAATCATCTCAAAACAGATGTCACCACGTTCATGGACACGGTTTCACCCCACGATGATTTGACAATTGTGGTGATGAAAGTGTAGCGCAAAATATGGCACGGCTCATTTGCATACTGTGCCATCTTTACAAATTCCGTACTGTTTCTGCTGCCTGCGTGTTGCGTGTCACAACACACGGCACGAAACACGCAACACGTTTCGCATACGGGGTCAACAAAACAGGTCAACTTGCAAAGTTGTTCTCCGGGATATGTGAACCTTGCCCGTTTGCCCAACAAAAAAGCGACGTCCGAAAGTGCGGGCGTCGCTTTTGGTTTGCGGGCAAAAATGGTTATGCCGGGAGCGGTGCCGTTGACGGCGGCACCACGTGCGGCGGAGAATCTTCAGACTCATCTGATGCAACATCTTCCGTTGTCCGGGCAGATTCTGTTTTATCCGGTAACACATCGGTGGCGTCTTCAGCGCCGCCGCCGGTCATAAGGGCAGCAAATTCTTCGGCATCCAGCGTTTCTTCTTCCATCAGCCGGTCGGCAATCAATTTGAGCAAATCCATATTATCTTTCAGAATTTGCAACGCATTTTGGTGCGCATCGTCAACCAGCCGGCGCACTTCAAAATCAATCGCTTCGGCCACTTCTTCACTGTAGTTGCGCTGTTCGCTCAACTGCCGGCCCAGAAAAACCAGTTCGTCTTTATCGCCAAACGTGAGCGGGCCCAGTTTTTTGCTCATGCCAAATTGGGTGACCATAGCCCGCGCCATGCGGGTAATGTGTTCCAAATCGCCGCTGGCGCCGGTGGTTACATCCGGAAAAATGATTTCCTCGGCGGCGCGCCCGCCAAGCCCCACGGCCAACCGGGCCTTAAATTCAGACTCGCTGATGAGCGTACTGTCATCTTCCGGCAAAAACAGGGTGAAGCCGCCGGCGCCGCCACGCGCCACAATGCTTACTTTGTGTACGGGGTCGGCTTCCGGGATTTTATAGGCCACCAGTGCGTGGCCGGCTTCGTGGTAGGCCACAATTTCTTTTTCCACATCGCTGATAACGCGGCTGCGGCGTTCAGGCCCCAGCCGGACTTTTTCAATGGCTTCTTCCAAATCAACCATATAAATTTGTTTCTGGTTGCGCCGGGCGGCCAAAATGGCCCCCTCGTTGACCACGTTTTCCAGGTCTGCGCCGGAAAAACCGATGGTGGCTTTGGCCAGCGGTTCAATATTCACGTCGGGAGCAAGCGGCTTGCCCCGCGAGTGAACCTGCAAAATTTTCATCCGTCCCTGCCAGTCGGGCCGGTCCAGCACCACCCGCCGGTCAAAGCGGCCAGGGCGCAGCAGCGCCGGGTCCAGAATATCGGGCCGGTTGGTGGCGGCAATAATAATAATGTTGGTGTCGGTTTCAAAGCCGTCCATTTCAACCAGAATCTGGTTGAGGGTCTGTTCGCGCTCGTCGTGGCTGCCGCCCAGCCCCGCCCCGCGATGCCGCCCCACCGCGTCAATTTCATCAATAAAAATGATGCAGGGGCTGTTGCGTTTGGCCTGGTCAAACAGGTCTCGCACACGGCTGGCGCCCACGCCCACAAAC
>RFJF01000303.1 GCA_003695455.1 Chloroflexota bacterium | reverse complement strand
CGGCCAGCCCATGCCGCTAAAACCGGGCAACACCTGGGTGCAACTTATTCCGCTGGAATATTTTGTAACCATTGACGGGCGTGAAGACACCTCGCTGCCGGAACTGATGGATACCACAAATACCGAACCCCCGGCGGCAGAGACTGTTGAAGCGCCCGCCCCCACGCTCACCCCCATCGGGGCGCGCTCAAACTGAGTAGCTTAACCTGCTAACGCAAATTGCAGTACAAATTTTGGGCGTGGTTAATTTTTGTAAAGTTAATGGCGCAAGCCTAACGAACCATACCCAAAAACGTTATTCAGCAGCGGCAATTTGCAAATAATTGCTCCCCGCTGTTTTACATGCTATAATCGCGCGTTATATGCGCACCCGCCCATTTTCCGGATTCCGCCCAAATTGTGCGCATAAATCTCCTCGGGGGAGAAGAGACCAGATGCAGTTTTTTTCCAACTTACTCCTGTACATTGTTATATCGCTGGGTGTGGGCTACGTTCTGCGCTCATTCAGAAATGAAGAGGGAGACCCCAAAATACCGTGGTACGTTAACGGCGTCATCATTGGGGTTCTGTGCGGGGTGGCTAATGCCCTGTTTGCCTCTGCGGGATTGTTGATTGGGTACAGCTTTCATCTGGATGAAGTGATTGGCCCGTTTATGGGCGGGCTGGGCACCGGTTTGCTGATTGGCATCCCGGTGGGGCTTATCACCGCCTATGATATGACCAAACGGTTCACCATCATTGATGGCTGGCTTCTCTTCTTCAAAATCATCATTATTTTCATTGTCATTGGCGGGACAATTTCTTCGCTGTCTGTGCCTAAATATTCCAGCCAGCAATGGTTTGACTTTTTTGTGTTTGGGGTGGCGCAGGGCGGCATTTACGCCCTGATTGCGCTGGGGTACACACTGGTGTACGGTATTTTGTTTATGATCAACTTTGCCCACGGCGAAGTGTTCATGAGCGGCGCGTTCACGGCGTTTTTTGTGGCGCGGGCGCTGGCCCAGCCCGGCGCCGATGGCAACCCCAGCATGCTAGAAGCCAACCCCATTCCGGCGCTGACCATTATTTTTTTGGTGGCTATGATTACATCCACTGTGGTGGCGGTAATTGTTGAGCGCGTAGCTTACAAACCACTGCGTCGCGCCCCCCGGCTGGTGCCGCTAATCACCGCTATTGGGGCGTCGTTCTTTTTGCAATACACCTTCCGCGGCTTTTACGGCTCCGGGGTAGAAGCCTACCCGGAAGTTCCGGCCCTGCGCGGCGACATGACCATCGGTGATATCAACCTGTTTTTTGGGCTGCTGGTAGTAGTAGCTGTGGGTTGGTTTGCGCTGTTGCCGGTTTACCGGTCTCTTAAAAGAACCTTTATTGAACAACCCCGGCTCGGTTGGGCGCCGTTTGCCATTAGCGCCGTAATAATGCTGGCGGCCATATTTTTGATTGCCCCGCTTGTTCAGGGCGCGCTCAACGGCGTGGTCAACAGTGCGTTCCCCCTGTCTGCACAGGTAGCCACCGAGCAGGAAATTACCACCCGGGCTGAATATTTGGTAACTATCTCCCGGATACAATTTGTGGTGGTGGTCAGTTCTATTGCCATGATGGGCGGCCTTTACTTTTTGATTCAGAAAACAAAAATTGGCAAGGCGATGCGGGCAGTGGCCGAAGACAAAGACGTGGCTGCCCTGATGGGCATTGACGTAGACCGGATTATTACCATTACCTTTGCCCTGGGCGCGGCGCTGGCGGGCGCAGCCGGCGTATTGTACGGTTTGATGTTCAGGCAGGTTAATTTCTTTATGGGCTTCTTCCCCGGCCTCAAGGCGTTTACCGCCGCTGTGTTGGGCGGCATTGGCAACGTACCGGGCGCCATGATGGGCGGATTTTTCCTGGGGATTTTTGAATCGCTGGGGCCAAGCCTGTTTCTGGAAGGTCTGGGCATTGCCGCCCCCTACCAGTTAAAAGATGCCATTGCCTTTACCATGCTGGTGCTGGTGCTCATTTTCCGGCCCACCGGAATTATGGGCGTAGACCTGGGCAAGAAAAAAGCATAACCTCACCCTACAAACTGGAGCAGTTTTATGCAGCTACAATGGAAAAAAATTCTGCAATACGGATTTCTTACCGGCGCATTTATTTGGTACCTGAGCCTGGTAGGAATGGTAGAGGCCTTTGATGCCCGCGACGTGATTTCTGGAGTTCTCACTTTGGGGTGGGCAATGATTTTGGTTGTTGGCCTGGGCATGGGGTACGTGGCTGCCATGAAACTGGGGCATGGCAAAGTTGGCCCATCGCTGGCAAGCGGCCTGCTGAACGGCGTTGTAGGCGGCGTGGTAGCCGCCGGGTTGCCGTTGCTCATCTCATGGTGGGAAAATATGCGGGAGATGTTTGTAGCCGCCTCGCCGGGGCTGGTAGAAATGCTGACCTTTGGTCAGGAATCGCTGCCCACCGGATTGCTGATGCTTGTTGGCACCATGGCAGCGTTGAGTTTGATTGGCGCCGGTATTTACCTGCTGCCACCACTCCCCCGGCGAATGATTATTGCCGGCCTGGCCGCGGTGCTGCTCATTGGTATGCTGCAAGAGTTGCTCGATACCATCCTGTCGCGCAGTAAATCAACCAAATTCATTGCAGATTTTCTGTTTGGCCGCAAGGGGTTATCCGGCTGGGGTGCGCTGGCTGTATTTTTGGTGTTTGCGCTGCTCAACGGATTGTGGGCTACGCAAAACAAAACGGCCAAAGCCACCGTTAACCGGTTACCCGCCTCGCAGAAAAAAGTATTCAACTGGGTACTCATTGTAGTTGGGATTCTCTTTCTGATTATCCTGCCGCAGGCGGTTGGCCCCTACATCAGCCAGATTTTGGTGCTGGTGGGCCTGTACGCGCTGATGGGGCTGGGGCTGAATATTGAAATTGGCCTGGCCGGCCTGCTGGATTTGGGCTTTGTGGGCTTTTTTGCCATTGGTGCATATACCGTGGCGCTAATGACCTCTCCCACAGAATTGGGCCTTGGCAACGTAATTAACGGCGAACCGGGAACGATGTATTCAAGTTTCTGGGTTGCCATTCCCATTGCCGTGGCAGTTTCGGCGCTGGCCGGCGTATTTTTGGGGATTCCGGTGCTGCGCATGCGCGGCGACTACCTGGCAATTGTAACGCTGGGCTTTGCAGAAATCATCCGCATTCTGGTGCTGTCTAACTTTTTACAGCCCTTGCTGGGTGGCGCCCAGGGGATTTTGAACATTCCAAAACCTTCTGCCGGATATGTAACCGCCATTATGCAATCGCTGCCGGCGTGGGCCAACACCCTGTTCTTCTTCTGGCTCACCGAGGACGGTATCATCAAAGACCCGCAACATTTCTACTACCTGATTATCATTGGATGCGTGATTATCGCCTTTATTGCCTGGCGTCTGCAAAACGCCCGGATTGGCCGCAACTGGATGGCCCTGCGGGAAGATGAAGACGTGGCCGAGGCGATGGGCATCAACCTGATTGCCAGCAAACTGCTGGCATTTGGTATTGGCGCCGCCTTTGCCGGCTTGAGCGGCGCAATTTTTGCGGCGCAGGTGGGGTCGGTGTTTCCGCACAGTTTTGGCCTGATTGTGTCAATCAACGTGGTCAGCCTGGTTATTATTGGCGGCTCCGGCAGCATTCCCGGCGTTATTATTGGCTCGCTGGTACTGGTAGGACTTCCGGAACTTCTGCGGGAATTTTCAGAATTCAGGCTG
>RFJF01000302.1 GCA_003695455.1 Chloroflexota bacterium | reverse complement strand
TTGTTGTAGATGCCGCCGCCGCCCGTAATGGCCGAATTGGCCTGCACCGTGGTGTTAGAAATAACCAGCGTGCCGGCCACACCGTTGAACGCGCCGCCGCCCAGATTTGTTGCCGAATTGGTGAGCACCTGCGAACTTTCTACCCGCATCTGCCCAAAATTGAGCAGCCCGCCCCCGCCACCGCTGGTCAGGGTAGAGCCGTTGAGTATCAGCTTGCTGTTTTTCAAAAACAGCGTACCCGTATTGTGAATACCGCCGCCGCTCAACGCCGCATTGGCCTCAATACTTGTGGCGGTGGCCGTTAGCCGGCCGCTGTTTACAATGCCCCCGCCATCGCCGCCAAACACCGAGTTTCCCGCCACCGAACTGTTATCAATTTGCACAGTAGCCGTGGCAAGCTTGTTCCAAATGCCGCCCGCGCCAAGCTGCGCCCAGTTTCCACCCACCAGCGAACCAGTGAGCACCAGCCCCTGCTCGTTAACAATACCGCCGCCCATTCCGGCGCCAACTGTGGCCGTGTTGCCGCTTACCCGGCTGTTGTTCAGCGCCACATCGCCCTGGTTGTACAGCCCGCCCCCTTGGTGCGCCGAGTTAGTCAGCACGCGGCTGTCAACCAGCGTCACCAAATTCATCTCGTTAAAAATGCCGCCGCCAATGCCCCCCGCTACACTATCGGCCTGATTGTTGTTAACCAGGGTGCGCGTCAGCGTTACCGCGCCGCTGCTGTGCAGGCCGCCGCCATCGCTAAAATTTGCCGGGCCGGTTGCCCGCGCTGTGTTAAAACTGATGGCGCTGTCTGTCATTTCAAGCGTGCCGGCGTTGTCAATGCCGCCGCCCACCACCGGCACCACCGATGAAATTGCCAGGTTGCCGGTAATGACCACATCCGTCAGTTTTAGCGTGCCGGTGTTAAAAATACCGCCGCCGTTATCTACATTGCCGCCATTTTGCAGGGTCAGGCCAACCAGTTCAACCGGGCCGCTAAAAATGTTAAACACCCTGTCAAGCCCGCCCGCGTCAATCGCGGTCAACCCGGAACCGGCGCCCACAATGGTCAGCGCCTCGGTCACGTCCAAATCACCGGTGTACCCGGCATCTTCGCCGGTGCCGGGCAGCCCCAGTGAATACAGACCGGCGGTTAGCGTAATCACGTCCGGCCCCGGCACGCCGGTGGGGCAGGCATCCACAATCCGGTTTTCATTGGCGGCAATAATGGCTTCGCGGAGGGTGCAGTTGCCGTTGGTTGAAATGTCGTCGGTGAAAGTATTCACCGGCAAAAAGGCTAACACGGCAGCATGTTCAACCGCCACCGCTTTAGCCGATGCCGGCCCGGCGGATGGGTTCAACGTGGGTGCGCCGGCAAAATCCGGGAGCGCCGCACACGGAGAATCGGGTACACGGCAGCGGGAAAAATAGACAGGGGAAACAGAGGTCACAATTGGGCTGTACGCCCGGGCCGCCGGCGTCTGATGTGCGCCCAGCAGCCACAGCACCCCCAGCAGGGCAGCCAATCCAAGTGCAACAGGAAGCGACAAGAAATGCAGTCGTTTAGTTCGGGAAATCGGCATTTTATGTGTGGCAGCCATTGCCAAACCTCAACGTGTTCCAGTTGTTTCATTATATAACAACTGGAATCAAAGAACAACGGGTTAAATCTTCCTATCAACCGAAACTTTTTGAGATTTTTTGCGTAGAGAATTCTGATTGTCCAACATCAATTTGAAACGAGAGACAACAAACTATGGATATTGGCAGAATCATTGTGGCAATTTTATTACCGCCGCTGGCCGTCATTGATAAAGGCTGCGGTGTGGTTGTGGTTGTTACCATCCTGTGGCTGTTTGGCTGGATTCCCGGCGTGATTGCCGCCCTGATTTTTGGCAACATGGCCCCCGACCGCTGGTAGGCCCAAACTGACCCCAAGTCAAAATTTTCCTCGCCTGGCTGTTCAAAGCACAGTTTCTGCGTGCAGATTGCTTCCTTCATCATTTTCAAATTAATTTTGCCAATTGAATAATTTTCCGCGTACATCTCTGTGATGTTTGAGGTATAATATAAGTGCGAATTTGCACATTTCCGGTTGGGTAACGATAATTTTGCACTTGTGATTTGTGAATTCAGTCACACAAATAAACAGAGGCACAATGAGCATGCAAGACAATGAACTTGTTGACCAACTGAATTTCCTGCGCCGGAGAGTGGCCGAACTGGAGGCCGCCGAGGCAGATTTTCGGCGGAACCGCAAAACGTTGCAACAGCTTTCGAGCGTGGTGCAGCAAACTGAAGACCAGGTGGTAATTACCAATAAAGAAGGCGTCATTGAATACGTGAATCCCGCGTTTGAACGATTGACCGGGTATTCAAAACAAGAGGCGTTAGGCAACACGCCGCGCATTCTCAAATCTGGCCGGCATGATGAGCAGTTCTACAAAAACTTGTGGGATACCATTTTGTCCGGCCGGCCATTCAGGGCCGTATTAACAAACCGGAAAAAGAACGGCGAGTTGTACTACGAAGAAAAAACCATCACCCCCATCAAAGATACCGGCGGTCAGATTACTCATTTTGTGTCAACCGGAAAAGACATTACCAACAGAAAACGCTTTGAGGAGATGATTCAGCAGCGAAACAGAGAACTGGCGCTCATTAACAAAGCCAGCCAGGCGTTCATTGCGGTGCTGGATATTGACCAAATTCTC
This sequence comes from Chloroflexota bacterium, assembly GCA_003695455.1. Lineage (GTDB taxonomy): Bacteria > Chloroflexota > Anaerolineae > 4572-78 > J111 > J095. The sequence continues at coordinate 7,687 of RFJF01000302.1, read as the reverse complement.
ACAACCCTGCTTGAGGGGGTGCAGCATTTGCTTGATGTATCGCTCTGTTCAGCCTGGCTGCTGGAAGGTGAGCCGCCAGCGCTGGTTTGCCGGCAAGTTAGCACGCCACAGGCCTTGCCAATTATCGGCTGGCGTTTAAAACCGGGGCAAGGCTTAGCCGGCTGGACGGCTGCACAGGGCAAAAGTGTTGTTGTGGCAGATGCGCAACAGGACCGGCGGTACTATCAGGGCATTGAAAAAAGAATGGGATTTGAGTTACGCTCAATAGTAAGCGTGCCACTCAAGGCAAAACAGGAAACAATTGGGGTCCTGCAGGTGATGGACACCCGCAGCAATCGTTTTGATCACGCCGATTTGACACTGTTGGAATCTTTGGTTGCCACGGCCGCCGTTGCCATTGATAACGCTCGCCTGTATCACCAGGCGCAGCAAGAGGCCGCCACCAAAGCGGCGTTGCTCAAAGAAGTAAACCACCGGGTAAAAAATAATCTGGCAGCCATTGTTGGGCTGTTGTATGCGGAACAACGCCACATAAAATCAAGTTCTGCCATTACCCGGCAGGGCCGGCAAATTTACCAGACGCTGATGAATGATTTAATCAGCCGGGTGCAGGGGTTGGCAACCGTACACAGTATGCTGTCTGCCACCCAATGGGAGCCGTTGTTGCTGGCCCAACTGGTAAAACAAGTTGTCCAATCGGCGGCAAAGATGGCCCCGCCATCACAAAAAATCCTGATTGATGTCTCAGAATCGCCGGTGCGGGTAGCCGCGGACCAGGCGCACAATCTGGCGCTCATCATTAATGAATTGGCCATCAACGCCATCAAACATGCCACAACGGGTGACAACGTTACCCAAATCACGGTCACAATTCTCTCGGAAGATGACCGGGTGACAATTGAATTCAGAGACAACGGGCCTGGGTTTCCGGCAAAGATTTTACAAACAACCGATGCCTTTACCAGCATTGGTTTTGAACTTGTGCAGAACGTGGTGCGCAGAAGTCTGCGGGGCACGCTCCACCTGGGCAACAACCACGGCGCAGTAGTTACCATTAAATTCAGAGAAAAACCATCCGATAGTTCACCCCCTGTCCAAAAACAACCAGTTTGCCAAAAGGGTTACCGTTATGAATAGCAACCGAGACATCAAAGTATTGATTGCCGAAGACAACTATCTGGTCAGCGAGATGATTAAAGGCTCGCTGAAAGATATTGGCTACACCATTGTTGGCGAAGCGGTAGACGGAATTGAAGCCGTTGAAATGACGGGCAAACTCAAACCGGATGTGGTGTTGATGGATATTGAAATGCCGGAGCAAAACGGCATTGAGGCATCGCAACGTATTTTTGACCAATGCCCTACCCCCATTGTGGTACTGACCGCCTATGAAACCCCGGAACTGGTGAGCCAGGCCAGCGCCGCCGGCGTGGGCGCATATTTAATTAAGCCCCCCAACGCACAGGAACTTGAGCGCGCCATTACCATTGCCAGGGCCAGATTTAATGATTCAATTACCTTGCGCCGGTTGAACAACGCCCTCAAAAACCGCAATGAGGAGTTGGACACTTTTGCCCACACCGTATCGCACAATTTGCAGCACTCTATTGACCTGATTTTGGGCTACACCAACATACTCAAAAATCAGGCGCGGCTTCCCGAAGAACTGGAGCATTATTTGAACATGGTGATTCGCACCGGGCACACCATGACAAATGTAATTGACGAACTTCAACTGCTTACCGGTGTGCGAACCACAGAAGTAACCGTAAAACCCGTCAATATGTCCAGAATTGTGGCCAAGGCACAGCAGCGATTGGCACACCTTATTTCAGACAAACAAGCCAAAATCCATTTTCCGGCGGCGTGGCCCGCGGCATACGGGTACGAACCGTGGATAGAAGAGGTATGGGTAAACTATTTGAGCAACGGCATTAAATATGGCGGCTGCCCGCCCCACCTGCAACTGGGCGCCACCGAGCGCTCAGACGGCATGGTGCGTTTTTGGGTGCGGGACAACGGCGACGGCATTAGCGCCGAAAAACAGGCCCGCTTGTTTGCCCCGTTTAACCGGCTTGACGAAGTTCAAATTCGCGGGCAGGGTCTGGGCCTGTCTGTGGTGGGCCGCATTGTTGAAAAACTGGGCGGGCAGGTTGGTGTTGAAAGCGAGAACATCCCCGGCCAGGGGAGTACCTTTTACTTCACCCTGCCGGGCGCACCGCAACACCGGCCGCATGCCGACGATTTTGCCTGACAGCGTTCTACAACCTTAAAATTTCACAATATTTGAAATTTCCCGCGGATTCAATCCAAAAAGAGACCCCCCCGTCTACGCTTCTCAGGTATAATAAATATACCTGACCACTTTACAATGATTAGCCGCGGCGGCATGCCGGTTGCCGCGTACCTCCAATGTTCTCCGGTCAGGTAATTGTGGCAGGAGGTTACCCGTGAAACTAAAAGCCCTTACTTTTTTACTGGCACTGCTAACGCTGGCAGGCTGCGCCCAAAGCGGGCAAAATATTCCACTGATGGCCAACGCGGCAGATGCCAACGCCACCGACACCCCCGGCCCATCGGCCCCAAAAATTGCCCTGGTAATGAAAACGCTGACCAATCCGTTTTTTGTTGAAATGGAAAAGGGTGCGCGTCAGGCAGAACAGGATTTTGGTATTGATCTGATTGTAAAAACTGCCGCCCAGGAAACATCAATCGAACAACAGATTCAAATTGTAGAAGAACTGATCCGGCAAAACGTTGACGCCATTGTCATTGCCCCCGGCGACTCTCTGGAATTGATTCCCGTGCTGAAAAAAGCGCAGGATGCGGGCATTGTGGTAGTAAACATAGACAACCAACTCAACCCCGAATATTCAAAGAAATTGGGGCTGAATAACGTTCCCTTTATCAGTGTTGATAACGAGGCCGGCGCGTATCTGTCGGCCAAAACCGTCAGCCAGTCAATTACCCAACCCACCAAAGCCATTCTGCTTGACGGGATTTTAACGGCCAAAAACGCGCAAGACCGCAAACACGGCGCGCTGCGCGCTTTTGAAGAAAACCCCAACATCACCGTTGTTGAAACCCAATCGGCCCACTGGAAAATTGACGAAGCTTACCAGGTGGCGCAAGAAATGTTTAAACACACCCCGGATATTGGTCTGGTTTTTTGCGCCAATGATATGATGGCCCTGGGCGTCATTCAATATTTGGATGAGGCCGGCAGAACAGACGTGCAGGTGGCCGCCTATGATGCGCTGGACGAGGCCAAAGCGGCGGTAAAAGCCGGCAAACTGGCCGTGACGATTGACCAACAAGCCACCCGGCAAGGATATTTGGGGGTAGAAACCGCGCTAAAAATGCTGGCCGGCCAATCGGTGCCGCCGGTAACGCTGATTAATGTCATCGCAGTTACGGCCGATACTTTAAATTGACATTGACAGACACCATGAAAACCCATCGAATACGCTTGAATATATCTCAAAAATTTGTCATTTACCTGATTTTGCTCAGCACTATTCCTATGCTGATTGTTGGTGTGGCGTCGCTCAACGTGGCCCGCAACATTTTGCAGAATGAGGCCGAGCGGTACAGCCTTGAAATTGTAACCAACCAGCGTGACTTTCTGGAGCTTGAGCTGGAACAATTTGAAACGCTGTTGTTGAACATTTCAAGTGTTGAAGACATCAGAAATTCGCTGGATGACCCTCAACTGGCCCAGAGTGATTACGCCAACCTGGCTACCCACGCCAAAATTGGCTACATTCTCAACAGTTTTTCAAACCTCAACGGGTTGGTGTCCATTGACATTTTCACGGTAGACGGCCGTCACTTTCACGTGGGCGATACGCTAAACGTGGATGACATCCGGGAAGATGTAAAAGACGGGATTTTTAACCGCGCGCTGCGCAGCAATGAGCGCATAGTGTGGACGGGCATAGAAGATAACGTAAATGTCAACTCCTCGCAGGATAAAGTGCTGACTGCTGCCAAAATTCTGTACCGGATTGACCCGGATACCTTGCAGGAAGAACCGCTGGCGTTGCTGCTGGCAAACTTTAGCGTTGAACACGTGTACGAGCATTTTTCATCAATTAACCTGGGTGAAAACGCCAACTTTTTGATTTTTGACAACCAACGCCGAATCATTTACCACCCCAACCCGGCAATGATTGGGCAGCAAGTCAATGCCGATTTTGTGCAACAATTTACCCAAAATAAAGGTACCACAGAACTCACCATTGACGGGCAGGATACGGTGGTTAGCTACGCCAAATCTGCCATTAGCGGCTGGACGGTAGCCGGCCTGATTCCTGCTGCCACCTTTACCCGCGGCATCCAATCTATTCAGCGGATTCTGCTTTTGGTACTGCTGGCCTCGTTTTTTGTGGTTTCTGCCGCGGCGCTGGTGTACCGGCGGCAGGTAGCCGGCCCCATCCGCGAGATTACCAATCGCTTTAAACAGGTTAAGCAGGGCAATGGAAGCTGGCCGGAAAAAATCAGGCAAAAAAGTCAGGATGAAATTGGCGAACTGGTGCAATGGTTCAACACATTTATGGAAACCATGCAGGCGCATCGCCAGGCAGAAGCCGAGGTGACAAAGTACAACCGCCAACTGCTGGCCCTGCAAAACATCAGCCTGGCTATTTCTTCCAGCCAGGACCTGGAATTTGTGCTGCAAACCATTGGCAAAGAAATGGCCCTGTTGCTCCATGTAGACGCATGCGCCATTACCGAATGGGACCGTGAATCAGACAGCCTGAAACTGCTGACCGAATTTGGCCCCGGTGACTGGTGGTATGACGAACCCGAAAAGCCGGTCTACTATCTGGCCGACTACCCTCTTTCGGCGCAGGTACTCACCCGGCGGCAGCCGGTACAACTCACTTTAAACACGCCCAACGCAGACCCGGCAGAAGTAGCGCTGCTCAGACAGTATAAAATTACCAGCCGGCTCATGCTGCCCATGATTTACCAGGACCGGGTGATTGGGCTGGTAGAACTGTTTGATAGGGCCGAGATGCATTTTTCAGACAATCAGATTACGCTGGCCCAACTGCTGGCCAACCAGGCGGCAACCGCCATTGAAAATTTGCGGCTATACCAGCAAGCCCGGCAGGAAGTGGCCGACCGCCGCCGCGCCGAAGCGCAAATCACAGAATCGCTACGCGAAAAAGAAATACTCATCAAAGAAATTCACCACCGGGTAAAAAACAACCTGCAAATCATATCAAGCATGTTAAATTTGCAATCCAGATACGTAACCCGTGAAAACGCGCTGGATGCCTTTGCAGAAAGCCAAAACCGGGTGCGCTCAATGGCGCTCATTCATGAAAAACTTTACCAGTCAGAAAGTCTGGCCAGGATTGATTTTGGCGAATACATTGAAAGCCTCACCAGCTACCTGTTCCGAACGTACACCACAGCCGCCGGAAAAGTTACGCTCAAAACGCACATTGAATCTATTGTGCTGGGCCTTGACACCGCCGTGCCGTGTGGCTTGCTCATCAACGAACTGGTGACAAATGCCCTGAAACACGGCTACCCTAACGGACAGAAGGGCGAAATTTGCGTTGATTTTAGATTGGATGATAATCACAATTTGAACCTTGTGGTCAGTAACAGCGGCGGGGTTGCTTTTCCGGATGGCCTGAACATTCACGCGCCAACTTCATTGGGTTTACAAATTGTTAACGCGCTGGTTAATCAACTGGATGGTACGGTTGAACTGGCAACCACTCCCTACACCAGCTTCAAAATCAGCTTCCCATTTGAGGATGAAAGGGCACAGTAGATGGGAAAAATCAATATTTTGGTGGTTGAAGACGAAAGCATTGTGGCGCTCGATATAAAGAGCCGGCTGTTAAACCTGGGCTACAATGTATCGGCGCTGGTTTCAACCGGCGAGGAAGCAGTGTTAACTGCCGCCCGGCTTAAACCCGACGTAATTCTGATGGATGTGAAGCTCAGGGGAGAAATGGACGGCATTGACGCCGCCGAAAAAATCAAAACCACGCTGGATATTCCGGTTATTTATCTGACGGCCTACGCCGATGAAATTACGCTGCATCGTGCCAAACTGACAGAATCATACGGCTATCTACTGAAACCGTTTGAAGAACGGGAACTGACGGCAACCATAGAAACCGCGCTTTACAAACACAGAACCGAGAAAAAACTCAAAGAAAACGAACAATGGCTCAGCACAACCCTGACCAGCATTGGCGACGCCGTTATTGCCACCAACAAAGAAGGGTTAATCCGGTTTATGAACCCGGTAGCCGAGACACTCACGGGCTGGCGGCAGTCTGAAGCATTGGGCAAGCCATCAACCCAGGTTTTCCGCGTGATCAGTGAAGAAACCCTGCAACCGTTTGACGACCCGGTGAAACTGGTACTGGAGCAACACCGGCCAATCAAACCCAATCACCGCGCACTGCTGGTTGCCCGAGACAACACAAAAATCCCCATTGATGACAGCGCCGCCCCCATTTCTGACCACAACAACGGAACCGCCGGCGTGGTACTGGTATTCAGAGACATCACCGAGCAGCGGCAGGCCGAGGAAAAACTGCGGCAATACACCCAACAACTTCAAACGCATATTGAAGAACTGGATGCTTTTGCCCACACCGTTGCCCACGACCTGCAAAGTCCGCTGGGACACATTGTGAGCCTGGCCGATGCGCTGCACACCTACCACAAAACTATGCCCAATGGCGAACTGGACCAGCATTTACAGAATATTGTGCAAAACGGGCTAAAAATGAGCAGCATCATCGATTCTTTGCTGTTGTTGGCGGGTGTGAGACGCAAAGGAGAAGTTCAGCTTCAGCCACTGCAAATGGACAAGATTGTAGCCGAAGTAGAGCAGCGGTTATCGTACATGATTACAGAATACAAAGCCACAATCAATGTGCCTGACCGGTGGCCGGTAGCGCTGGGCTACGCTCCCTGGATTGAAGAAGTGTGGGCCAACTACCTGAGCAACGCCATAAAATATGGCGGCCGCCCACCAATACTTACGCTGGGCGCCGAAGCGGCAGACAACCAAATGATTCGTTTTTGGGTGCAGGACAACGGCCCAGGGTTAAGCCCGGAAGAACAAAATGTGCTGTTTATGCCGTTCACCCAACTCAGCCAGGTGCAAACCAAAGGGCACGGGCTGGGGTTATCAATTGTGCGGCGCATTGCCGAAAAATTGGGCGGCACCGTGGGCGTTGAAAGCCCCGGCATTGCCGGGCAGGGAAGCCGTTTTTACTTTACCCTGCCATGCGCCCCAAATGAACCATAAAGCCCGTTAATCGCTGCCAGTTTTCTCATACGGTGAGTTGTTGTATAATTTGGCTGCTGTCTGAAAAGTTTTCTTGTGCAAATCCGCGCCGTAACAACACAAAACTGGAGCGATAACATGACAATCCCCGTTGAAACACGTCTGGACCCTCTGGCCCGGCAGCTTCGTAGTGGGCAGCAGGGGTTAGTTGACTACCTGAACCAGCTTGAACCCTACTTTAACGCAGAAAACGAGCGAATTAAAGCCTTTTTGCCGGAGGAAAATCGCTTTGAACGGCTCCGGCGTGAAGCCGAAGCGCTGGAAACCCGCTACCCCAACCCCAAAGAACGCCCGCCGCTGTTTGGCGTGCCGGTTGGCGTGAAAGACATTTTCCACGTTGACGGATTTGTCACC